>NZ_JACEGK010000189.1:0-13311 GCF_056859195.1 Streptomyces sp. NH27 | reverse complement strand
CGAGAGCGCGGACACCGACACCGACACCGAGGCCGACGAGCACAGGACCCCGCGCCGGCGCCGCCGTCGCCGCGGCACCGCCCCCGAGCAGTCGCCGGCCGTCGCGGCCGACGAGCAGGAGGCCGAGTCCGCGCCGGCCGCCGCCGACAGCGCCGCCGATCAGGACGAGGCGGACGACCACGACGACCATGACGGCGAGGGGGCCGACGGGTCCGACGCCGACCAGGACGGCGAGGACCGCCCGTCCCGGCGCCGCCGTCGCGGTGGCCGTCGCCGTCGCCGTGGCGAGTCCGGCGACCAGGACCACGACGACAACGGTTCCGACGAAGAGTCCGACGAGTCGGCCGAGGGCCACGACGAGGACGACAACGGCGCCCACGACGACGACCACGACCAGGGTGGCTCCTCCTCCAGCAGCCGCCGCCGGCGCCGCCGTCGCCGCCGCGGCTCGGACGGCGGCGACGACAACGCGCCCGCCGCCGGTTCCGACGACCCGGAGCGCACCGTCGTCAAGGTCCGCGAGCCGCGCTCCCGTTACGAGGGCGGCACCGGTTCCGACGAGGTGCAGTCCATCAAGGGCTCCACCCGCCTGGAGGCGAAGAAGCAGCGCCGCCGCGAAGGCCGCGAGCAGGGCCGCCGCCGGGTGCCGATCATCACCGAGGCCGAGTTCCTGGCCCGCCGCGAGGCGGTCGAGCGCGTCATGGTGGTCCGGCAGAACGGCGACCGCACCCAGATCGGCGTGCTGGAGGACAACGTCCTCGTCGAGCACTACGTGAACAAGGAGCAGTCGACCTCCTACGTCGGCAACGTGTACCTCGGCAAGGTGCAGAACGTGCTGCCGTCGATGGAGGCCGCCTTCGTCGACATCGGCAAGGGCCGCAACGCGGTGCTGTACGCGGGCGAGGTCAACTTCGAGGCGCTGGGCATGTCCGGCGGCCCGCGCCGGATCGAGTCCGCGCTCAAGTCCGGCCAGCCGGTGCTCGTGCAGGTCACCAAGGACCCGATCGGCCACAAGGGCGCCCGCCTGACCAGCCAGGTCTCGCTGCCCGGCCGCTACCTGGTCTACGTGCCCGAGGGCTCGATGACCGGCATCAGCCGCAAGCTGCCCGACACCGAGCGGGCCCGGCTGAAGTCCATCCTGAAGAAGGTCGTCCCCGAGGACGCGGGCGTCATCGTGCGCACCGCCGCCGAGGGCGCCAGCGAGGACGAGCTGCGCCGCGACGTGGAGCGGCTCCAGTCGCAGTGGGAGGACATCAAGCGCAAGTCCAAGAGCGGCAACGCGCCCACGCTGCTGTACGGCGAGCCGGACATGACGGTGCGGGTGGTCCGCGACATCTTCAACGAGGACTTCTCCAAGGTCATCGTCAGCGGCGACGAGGCGTGGTCCACCGTGCACGAGTACGTCTCGCACGTCGCGCCCGACCTGGTCGACCGGCTGTCGCGCTGGACGTCGGAGGTCGACGTCTTCGCCAACTTCCGTATCGACGAGCAGCTGTTGAAGGCGCTGGACCGCAAGGTGTGGCTGCCGTCCGGCGGTTCGCTGGTGATCGACAAGACCGAGGCGATGGTCGTGGTCGACGTCAACACCGGCAAGTTCACGGGGCAGGGCGGCAACCTGGAGGAGACCGTCACCCGCAACAACCTGGAGGCGGCCGAGGAGATCGTCCGCCAGCTGCGGCTGCGCGACCTCGGCGGGATCGTGGTGGTCGACTTCATCGACATGGTGCTGGAGTCCAACCGCGACCTGGTGATGCGGCGGCTGCTGGAGTGCCTGGGCCGGGACCGGACCAAGCACCAGGTGGCCGAGGTCACCTCGCTCGGCCTGGTGCAGATGACCCGCAAGCGGGTCGGACAGGGGCTGTTGGAGTCCTTCTCCGAGACCTGTGTGCACTGCAACGGGCGGGGCGTCATCGTCCACATGGACCAGGCGACCACCACCGGTGGCGGCGGCAAGCGCAAGCGGCGTCGCGGTGCCGGTACCGCGGGCGAGCACGACCACGACCACGAGCACGAGACGGCCGTCGAGGCCGAGTCGGCGCAGGGCGACGAGGCCGAGCTGCCCGAGCTGGAGCCGATCGAGGTCGGCGAGTCGGACCTGGTGCCGGCGGTCGGCGACCCGGAGGAGGAGTGGTTCGGCAGCGCCGCCGAGGCGGAGGCCGCCGCGAACGGCTCCCGTGGCCGCGGCCGGCGTCGCGGTGCCCGCAAGGCCACGGCGCCCGCGGGGGCACCCGCCGCCGCGGACCACGAACCCGAGCCGGCCGTCGTGGTCGTCCCGGTCAGCGAGCCCGAGGTGGAGCCGGCCGAGGTCGAGCCGGAGCCGGCCGTCTCGACGGAGCCGCCGGCCCGTACCCGCCGTCGCGCCACCCGTAAGGCGACCGCGCCCGCGGGGGCGCCGGCCGCGGCCGAGGAAGCCGCGGTGGTGGTCGTACCGTCGGCCGAGTCCGCGCCCGCGGAGGTGGCCGCGCCCGAGCAGGCTGACGGCGAGCCGTCCTCCGAGGCCGAGCCCAAGAAGCGGGCGGCCCGCAAGGCCCCGGCGAAGAAGGCGGCGGCCAAGAAGACGGCGAAGAAGGCCGCCACTAAGAAGGCGGCGGCCAAGAAGACGACCACGAAGACGGCCACGAAGAAGGCCGCGACCAAGAAGGCAAGTTCTCCCGCGGAGTAGCTGGGCGGACCCTCCGGGGTGCCCCCGGACCCCGTCTCGGGATCACCTGCCGGTGGTGGGTTGCTCGCGGGCAACCCACCACCGGGCGCAAGGTCCGGGAATCCACAGGGACGGGCGACCCGGGCGGCCCTGCTCGACCCTGGCCGGATTTGACCCGGGTGGACGCGGTCCGTAGCCTGGACCTTCGGCGTTTCTGCGCCTTCCACTGAGCACATTCCTCCCAAGCCTCCACCGGGAGAGGCCCCTCCGCGGCAGTAATGGAGTGGCTGGCATCAGGGGTTTTCGAATCGAGCGAGAGAGTGAGTTCCGCGTGTACGCGATCGTGCGTAGTGGTGGCCGCCAGCACAAGGTGGCCGTCGGCGACATCGTCGAGGTTGACAGGATTCCCACCGGCAAGGTCGGCGACGTGGTCGAGCTCTCGACGCTGCTCGTCGTGGACGGCGAAGCCGTCACCAGCGACCCGTGGGTGCTCGCCGGGATCAAGGTCGAGGCCGAGCTTGTGGACCACCACAAGGGCAAGAAGATCGACATCCTGCGCTACAAGAACAAGACCGGTTACCGCCGTCGCCAGGGTCACCGCCAGCAGTACACGGCGTTGAAGATCACTGGCATCCCCGCCGCGGCTGCGAAGTAAGGGACTGAGGAGAGATGGCACACAAGAAGGGCGCATCGTCCACCCGGAACGGGCGCGACTCCAACGCTCAGCGGCTCGGTGTGAAGCGCTTCGGCGGCCAGGTCGTCAACGCCGGTGAGATCATCATCCGTCAGCGTGGTACCCACTTCCACCCCGGCTCCGGCGTCGGTATCGGCAAGGACGACACGCTGTTCGCGCTGTCCGCCGGTGCGGTCGAGTTCGGCGTGAAGCGCGGTCGCCGCGTGGTGAACATCGTTCCGGCCGCCTGAGAGGCAGGCCGTAAGAACCTTCGAGGGCGGACCCGTTTCCCGGACTCCGGGAAGCGGGGCCGCCCTCGGCGTGTTACAAGGCCAGTAGGCCCAGTAAGAACCGCGTGAACCCGTACGTTCTGGAGGAAGCACCCATGACCACCTTCGTGGACCGCGTCGAACTGCATGTCGCCGCGGGTAACGGGGGCCACGGCTGCGCCTCCGTGCACCGGGAGAAGTTCAAGCCGCTCGGCGGGCCCGACGGCGGCACCGGCGGGCGGGGCGGGGACGTGATCCTCGTCGTCGACCAGGATGTGACCACCCTGCTCGACTACCACCACAGCCCGCACCGCAAGGCCACCAACGGCAAGCCGGGCGAGGGCGGCAACCGCTCCGGCAAGGACGGCACCGACCTGGTGCTGCCGGTGCCGGACGGCACCGTCGTGCAGGACCGGCACGGAAACGTGCTGGCCGACCTGGTCGGCCAGGGCACCACCTACGTCGCCGGCCAGGGTGGCCGCGGCGGCCTCGGCAACGCCGCGCTCGCCTCGGCCCGGCGCAAGGCGCCCGGCTTCGCGCTGCTCGGGGTGCCCGGGCAGGCCCGCGACATCGTGCTGGAGCTGAAGACCGTCGCCGACGTGGCGCTGGTCGGCTATCCGAGCGCGGGGAAGTCCTCGCTGATCTCGGTGCTCTCCGCGGCGAAGCCGAAGATCGCGGACTACCCGTTCACCACGCTGGTGCCGAACCTCGGGGTGGTCAACGCGGGTTCGACCGTCTACACGATCGCCGACGTGCCCGGACTGATCCCCGGCGCCAGCCAGGGCCGCGGGCTCGGCCTGGAGTTCCTGCGGCACGTCGAGCGCTGCTCGGTGCTGGTGCACGTGCTGGACACCGCGACGCTGGAGTCCGACCGCGACCCGGCGACCGACCTCGACGTCATCGAGGCGGAGCTGCGGGCGTACGGCGGCGGGCTGGAGGACCGGCCGCGGCTGGTCGTGCTCAACAAGATCGACGTGCCCGACGGGCAGGAACTGGCGGAGATGATCAGGCCGGACCTGGAGGCGCGCGGCTACCGCGTCTTCGAGGTGTCCGCGGTGTCGCACGCCGGGCTCAAGGAACTGTCGTTCGCGCTGGCCGGGATCGTGGCGGAGACGCGGGCGGCGCGCCCGGCCGAGGAGTCCACTCGCGTGGTGATCCGGCCGCAGGCCGTCGACGACGCCGGGTTCACCGTCACGTACGACGGGGAGCTGTACCGGGTGCGTGGCGAGAAGCCCGAACGGTGGGTGCGGCAGACCGACTTCAGCAACGACGAGGCGGTCGGCTACCTCGCGGACCGGCTCAACCGGCTCGGCGTCGAGGCCGAGCTGGTCACGGCGGGGGCGAAGTCGGGCGACGGCGTCGCGATCGGGCCGGAGGACGACGCGGTGGTCTTCGACTGGGAGCCGTCGCTGGCGGCCGGCGCCGAGATGCTGGGGCGGCGTGGTGAGGACCACCGCTTCGACGCTCCGCGGCCCGCGGCGAGCCGGCGGCGTGACCGCCAGGCCGAGCACGACGAGGCGGCCGACGCGTATGACGAGTTCCATCCGTTCGGAGGGTGACGGACCGCCCGGGCTGCCCGCCCGGGTAGGTCGCCGGACCTTGCGGCCGGGTAGGGGTCCGGAAGCGTCGTGGCGGGGAGCCGTATCGCGTGCCTCGGTGAACCCCGCCTTGCGAGACGGTTACCGGGGGTGAGACGATCCCCGTATCTCTTGTTGCCGCTAGGTAGGTCTCACGTGTCCCTGCACCTTGCCCAAACCCGTACCACCGCTGTCGTCCTTGCCGGTGGCACGGGGCAGCGGGTCGGCCTGTCGATTCCCAAGCAACTGCTGAAGATCGCCGGCAAAGCGGTGATCGAGCACACGCTCGCCATCTTCGAGCAGTCGGACGCGATCGACGACGTCATCGTGCTGATGGCGCCGGGCTACGTCCCGGACGTCGAGAAGATCGTCACGAAGGCCGGTCTGAAGAAGGTCAGCCGGGTGATCGAGGGCGGCACGACGCGCAACGAGACCACCGAGCGCGCCATCGCCGCGCTGAGCGAGGGTCTGGAGCCCGGCCAGGACCGCAACGTGCTGTTCCACGACGCCGTGCGCCCGCTGATCTCGCAGCGGGTGATCGCCGACTGCGTGGCCGCGCTGGACCGGTACGAAGCGGTGGACGTGGCGATCCCGTCCGCGGACACCATCATCGTCACCCGCACCCACGGCGGCGACGGCGAGTTCATCACGGAGGTGCCGGACCGTTCCCGGCTGCGCCGCGGCCAGACCCCGCAGGCGTTCCGGCTGTCCACCATCCGCCGGGCCTACGAGATCGCCGACGGCGACCCCAACTTCCAGGCGACGGACGACTGTTCGGTGGTACTGCGGTACCTGCCGGACGTGCCGATCTACGTGGTCCCCGGCGACGAGCACAACATGAAGGTGACCACCCCGGTGGACGTCTTCATCGTCGACAAGCTCTTCCAGCTCGCCTCCACCGCGGCCCCCGGCCAGTCCGACGAGGCGGCGTACCGCGAACTGCTCGCCGACAAGACCCTGGTGGTCTTCGGCGGTTCCTACGGCATCGGCGCCGACATCGCGGCGATGGCCGAGGGGTACGGCGCGAAGGTCTTCGCGCTGGGCCGCTCCACCACCGGCACCCACGTCGAGGACCCCGAGCACGTCGACGACGCGCTGTCGCGGGCCTACGCGGAGACCGGCCGGGTCGACTACGTGGTGAACACCGCGGGCGTGCTGCGGATCGGCAAGCTCGCCGAGACCGACAACGCCACCATCGAAGAGGCGCTGCGGGTCAACTACCTCGCGCCGGTGCAGATCGCCCGCGCCTCCCACAAGTACCTCGCCGAGACCCGCGGCCAGCTGCTGCTCTACACCTCCAGCAGTTACACCCGGGGCCGGGCCGAGTACAGCCTGTACTCGTCCACCAAGGCCGCGATGGTGAACCTCACCCAGGCGCTCGCCGACGAGTGGGCCGGTGACGGTATCCGGGTCAACTGCGTCAACCCCGAGCGGACCGCCACCCCGATGCGCACCAAGGCGTTCGGCCAGGAACCGGCCGGCAGCCTGCTCTCCTCGGAGGCGGTCGCCCGCACCTCGCTCGACGTCCTGCTCTCCACCCTCACCGGCCATGTGATCGACGTCCGCCAGCAGGACCCGATGCAGGGTCTGTCCGGCGCCTCGGGGATCGAGCGCGCGCTGGCACACGTCCTCGCCCAGGGGGAGGACGAGCAGTAGTTTCGACCGGATCGGATCGACAGTCCTTGGGCCCGCGTGACACGGTGCGCCCAGGGACTTCGTCCGTTGATGAGGGGGCGCGGCGCCGGCCGGCCCGCCCCTTCCCGCACCGCCTCCTCGCCTTACGCAACCTCCGTATCCTCATTCGACGTCTCATTCGACATCGCACTGGAGCAGTCACCCCGTGATCTCAAAAGCCATTCGCATGGCCCGCGTGGCGTCCGGCGGCGAACTCGCCGCCGCGTTGCTCATGCTCCTCAGCTATCCGTGCCTGGTGATCGCCGCGCTGCTGCCGAGCCTGTGGTTCTTCGTGGCGGCCGGCGCGGTCAGCTACGTGACGGACTGGTTCCTGCACCAGCGCCGGTCGTACCTGATCAACCGGTTGGGCAAGGCCCGGGCCGGGCTGTCGCTGCGCTTCCTGCTGCGTGAGCTGACGCTGGTGCTGCTGATGGCGCAGATGAACCTCGCCAACACCCGGGCGTTCTCCGCGGCCATCGTCTGCTTCCTGGTCTTCTACGGCATGCAGGCCCCGCACGCGGCCCTGATCACGCTGATCCGCAACCGCCGCAAGCTGCCGTTCGGCACCCGCAACATCGACCTGAGCGGGATGCGCATCACCAACGCGCCGTCGGCCGCGCTGACTTCGCGCGCGGCCGAGAAGATACTGCACCTCGACCTGTTCGCGATGGTCGGCTTCCTGCTGTACGCGAAGGCCGGGCACATCGGGTTCGCCTACCTCGGTACCGCGCTGACGCTCGGCCTGGGCATCGTGTACACGCTGGCCCTGGCGCCGTACCTCACCCGCCGCAGGCTGCCGGCGAAGACCGATGCCGCGCTGGCGTTCATGGACACCTGGCTGCGGGGGTACCGGCCGAGCACCGTGCTGTACTTCTCCGGCTCGCCCGACTCCGCGTACCAGGTCAACATGTGGCTGGACACGATGGCGGACATGCCGGGGGAGCGGCCGCTGGTGATCCTGCGGGAGCGGGCGATCCTGCTCCAGCTCGCCGACACCGCGGTGCCGGTGCTGTGCGTGCCGGGTGCGGTGCACCTGATGAACATGGACCTGTCCACCGTGCGGGTCGCGCTGTACCCGGCGAACGTCGGCAAGAACATCCACCTGCTGCGGGTGCCGAGCATGAAGCACGTCTTCGTCGGCCACGGCGACAGCGACAAGGTCGCCAGCATCAACCCGTTCAGCAAGGCGTACGACGAGGTGTGGTCGGCCGGCAAGGCGGGCCGGGACCGGTACGCGCTCGCCGATGTCGGGGTGCGTGACGAGGACGTGGTGGAGGTGGGCCGCCCGCAGCTCGCCGGGATCGCCGCCCGGGACGGCTCGGCCGCGACCGGCATCCCGACCGTGCTGTACGCGCCGACCTGGGAGGGCTGGACCGACGAGCCCGGCAACACCTCGCTGATGCTGGCCGGTGCGAACATCGTGCGCGGCCTGGTCACGTCCGCGACCCCGGTCCGGGTGCTGTACAAGCCGCACCCGTTCACCGGCACCGTCAACCCGAAGGCGAAGCGGGCCCACGACAAGGTGGTCGCGGTGCTGGCGAAGGCGAACGCCGAGCGCGCCGCCGACCCGGCGTGGTCCGCGCGGATCGCCGAGGGCAAGGCGGCACAGGCCGTGGCCCGTACCGAACTCGCCTCGATTGAAGCCGAGTTGGAGTCGCTGGTGGCCGAAGCGACCTCCGCCGAGGGGGACATGGCGGTCATGTCCCGCGACTCGATCGCCGACCCGGAACTGGCGGTGCGGCTCGCCGAGTTGCGCGCCCGGTGGAACACCGCGTACTGGAAGTCGCTGAGCGCCTGGGAGCACAAGGTCGTCACCGGCCCGATGCCTCACCTGTACGAGTGCTTCAACGAGTCCGACGCGATGGTCTCGGACATCTCCAGCGTGGTGTCGGACTTCGTGGCGACCGGCAAGCCGTACGCCATCACCGATTCGGCCGAACTGGGCGAGGAGGAGTTCAAGCGGCAGAACACCGCCGCCCGCGCCGCTCTCATCCTGGACAATTCGGCAAGCCGGGTCGGCGAGCTGGTCACGGCCGTGGTCACCCCCGAGCGGGACCCGCTGGCCGGGTCGCGCAAGGAGATCAAGCAGTACCTGCTCGGCCCCGACCACCCGACCTCCATCGAGCGGTTCTCGCAGGCGGTGCGCGACCTCGCGCACCGGGCCGACGTCCGCCTCGTCCAGCAGGCCGCACTGGGGCAGGCGGGTGACGTCGATCCGCTGGACGGCCCGACCGCGCAGGCCAGGGCCTAGCCAGGGCCTAAGCTCCGTTTTCAACCCCACCAAGATCATGTCCTGGTGGGGTTGAAAACGAAGCCAAATGGAATGAACCGCTCCGGAACGGCGCGCCGATGAGGAACCGGCCGCAGATGGCCAGGAGCGAAACGCGCGGTGACGTCCGGGTATGCTCGCAGCCGGGGGCGCGGGTCGCGGCCCGCAGTGACCGCCCCCTGAATCCATCTGCATGGGACACGTAACGTGAAAGCACTTGTGCTCTCCGGCGGGGCGGGCACCCGCCTCCGGCCGATCACCCACACCTCGGCCAAACAGCTGGTGCCGGTCGCCAACAAGCCGGTGCTGTTCTACGGCCTCGAAGCCATCGCCGAAGCCGGGATCACCGAGGTGGGCATCGTCGTCGGCGACACCGCCGGCGAGATCAAGGAGGCCGTCGGCGACGGCTCCGCCCTCGGTATCGACGTCACGTACATCCCGCAGGACGCGCCGCTCGGGCTGGCGCACGCGGTGCTGATCGCACGCGAGTTCCTCGGCGAGGACGACTTCGTGATGTACCTCGGCGACAACTTCATCGTCGGCGGTATCACCGGCCTCGTCGAGGAGTTCCGGGCGGAGCGCCCGGAGGCGCAGATCCTGCTCACGAAGGTGCCGAACCCGACCTCCTTCGGCGTCGCCGAACTCGACGCGCAGGGGCGGGTGAAGAACCTGGAGGAGAAGCCGAAGCAGCCCAAGAGCGACCTGGCGCTGGTCGGCGTCTACCTCTTCACCCCGGCTGTCCACGAGGCGGTGCGCGCCATCAAGCCGTCCTGGCGCGGCGAGTTGGAGATCACCCACGCCATCCAGTGGCTGATCGACGAGCAGCGCGACGTGCGCTCCACCACGATCTCCGGCTACTGGAAGGACACCGGCAACGTCACCGACATGCTGGAGGTCAACCGGTCGGTGCTGGACACCCTCGAACCCGAGGTGCTCGGCGAGGTCGACGCGCAGAGCGAGATCATCGGCCGGGTCCGGATCGAGGCCGGCGCGAAGGTGGCCGGCAGCCGGATCGTCGGCCCGGTGATCATCGGCCGGGACTCGGTGATCAGCGACGCGTACGTCGGCCCGTACACCTCCGTGTCGGAGAACTGCCGGATCGAGGACAGCGAGATCGAGTACTCGATCCTGCTGCGCGACTCCTCGCTCACCGGTGTGCGCCGGATCGAGGCGTCGCTCATAGGGCGCAACGTCGAAGTGACCCCGGCCCCCCGCAACCCTGCCGCGCACCGCCTGGTGCTCGGCGATCACAGCAAGGTGCAGATCTCGTCATGACCGACCGCATACTGGTGACCGGCGGGGCCGGCTTCATCGGCTCCCACTACGTCCGTACGCTGCTCGGCCCGACCGGGCCCGGGGACGTGGAGATCACCGTCCTGGACAAGCTGACCTACGCGGGCAACCCGGCGAACCTCGACGAGGTCCGCGCCCACCCCGGCTTCCGGTTCGTGCAGGGCGACATCTGTGACGCCGAGCTCGTCGACAAGCTGCTCGCCGAGCACGACCAGGTGGTGCACTTCGCCGCCGAGTCGCACGTCGACCGCTCGATCCTGGGCGCCACCGAGTTCATCACCACCAACGTGGCCGGCACCCAGACCCTGCTGGACGCGGCGCTCCGCAACGACCTGCGGACGTTCGTGCACATCTCCACCGACGAGGTGTACGGCTCGATCGCCGAGGGCTCCTGGCCCGAGACCGACCCGCTCCAGCCGAACTCGCCGTACTCCGCGGCCAAGGCGTCCAGCGACCTGATCGCGCTCGCCTACCACCGCACCCACGGCCTGGACGTGCGGGTGACCCGTTGCTCCAACAACTACGGGCACCACCACTTCCCGGAGAAGGTCATCCCGCTGTTCATCACCAACCTGCTGGACGGCGGCAAGGTGCCGCTCTACGGCGACGGCGGCAACGTCCGGGACTGGCTGCACATCGACGACCATGTGCAGGGAATCGACCTCGTACGGAACCTCGGCCGCCCGGGAGAGGTCTACAACATCGGCGGCGGCACCGAGCTGTCCAACAAGGAACTCACCGGCATGCTGCTCGAAGCGTGCGGGGCCGGCTGGGACAGTGTGGAGTACGTCGAGGACCGCAAGGGCCACGACCGTCGCTACTCGGTCGACTGCACCAAGATCCGTACCGAGCTGGGTTACGAGCCGCGCAAGGACTTCGCGACCGGCCTGGCCGAGACCGTCGCCTGGTACCGGGAGAACCGGGCCTGGTGGGAGCCGCTGAAGGAGCGCGCCACACTGTGAAACCGCCGAACGCGACCTGGCTGGTGACCGGCGCCGCCGGGATGCTGGGCCAGGACCTGCTGGTCCGGCTGCGGACCGAGCCCGGTATCGCGGTGGTGGCCCTGGGCAGCACGGCCCTGGACATCACCGACCCCGAGGCGGTCGCCACCGCGATCGCCGAGCACCAGCCCGTGCTGGTCGTCAACTGCGCGGCCTGGACCGGGGTCGACGACGCGGAGAGCCGCGAGGCCGACGCCGCGCGGATCAACGGCGACGGGCCCCGGCACCTCGCCGAGGCGTGCGCCAAGTCCGGCGCGAAGCTGGTCCACGTCTCCACGGACTACGTCTTCGCCGGGGACGCGGACCAGCCGTACACCGAGGACGCCGCCACCGGCCCGCGCGGCGCCTACGGGCGCACCAAGCTGGCCGGCGAGCGGGCGGTGCTCGACACCCTGCCCGACGACGGCTACGTGGTGCGCACCGCGTGGCTGTACGGCGCGGCGCGCGGCAACTTCGTCCGCACCATGATCCGGCTGGAAGGCGTCAAGGACACCCTCGACGTGGTGGACGACCAGCGCGGGCAGCCCACTTGGACCGTGGACCTCGCCGACCAGCTGGTCCGGCTCGGCGAGGCGGCGCTCGCCGGCGACGCGCCGGCCGGCGTCTACCACGGCACCAGTGCGGGCGAGACGACCTGGTTCGGCTTCACCCAGGAGATCTTCCGGCTGCTGGGCGCGGACCCCGAGCGGGTCCGGCCCACCACCAGCGAGGCGTTCGTGCGGCCCGCGCCGCGACCGGCGTACAGCGTGCTCGGCCACGACCGGTGGCGGTCGGCCGGCATCGCACCGATCCGCGACTGGCGGTCGGCGCTGGCCGAGGCGTTCCCCGCCCTGGTCGCAGCCGAGCGTGGCTGAGGCCCCGGCCGACGCGGCCGGCGGGCGGGCACGGCAACTGGGCCGGCGCGCGCTCGCGGTGCTGCCGCCTGGGACCGCACTGGTCGGCGCCGGCACCGTGGTGCTGGGGCTGGCCAGCTACATCCAGCTCGCGGCCGCCGGCCGTACGCTGCCGTCCGACCGGATGGCGGGCGTGTCGGTGCTGTGGACACTGGTCTTCTCGGTCGGGCTCGGACTGTTCTTCCCGATCGAGCAGGAGATGACCCGGCTGGTCGCGGCCCGGGTGGTGGCGGGGGAGGGCACCGGTCCGGTGCTGCGCCGCGGCCTGGCCACCTCGCTGGGGCTGCTGGCCGCGGTGTGCGTGCCGGTGGTGGTCTTCGCGCACCCGATCGCGAACCGGCTCTTCGACGGCAACCTGTCGCTGGTCGGCGCGCTGTGCGCGGCGTTCGGTGCGCTGTCGGTGGCGTACGTGACCCGCGGCATGCTGGCCGGCACCGGCCGATTCACCGTGTACGGCGCGCAGTTGGCGCTCGACGGGGTGCTGCGGGTGGTGTTCTCGGTGCTGCTCGCGGCGATCGGCGCGCACTCGCCGCTGCTGTTCGCCGCGGTGCTGACGGTGCCGACGCTGCTGTCGGTGGGAGTCACGCTGCCGTGGGTGCTGCGGGCGGCGCGGTACGGCGCGGAGGGCGCCGTGAGCCGGCGCGCCGCGGCGAGCGTGGCCGGTGCGGTGGGCGCGGTGGGCGTGGCCGGTACGAACCCCGCGGCCGATGGTGACGTTGACGTTCCGGCAGATGCGGGTGCGGCGGCCGGCGCGGGTCCGGGCGGGTCCGTCCGGCCGGGTGGGTCGACGGCGTTCCAGCCGTCGCCGCCGCTGCCGTGGCGGGCGCTGTGGTCCGGTCTGCTGGCGCTGATCCCTTCCACGCTGCTCGCCCAACTGCTGGTGAACATCTCGGTGATCAGCGTGAAGCTGCTGGCGCCCGACGACACCGCGTTCATCACCGCGCTGCTGTCCGCGGTGGTGCTGGCCCGGGTGCCGCTGTTCGTCTTCGGCTCGCTCCAGGCGTCGCTGCTGCGCGGGCTG
>NZ_JACEGK010000188.1:0-13329 GCF_056859195.1 Streptomyces sp. NH27 | reverse complement strand
CCCCTGGCCCACCCACGCAGGAGGCGTTACGTGGCCGACAGCGAATACCGCGTCGAGGTCGACGGCGCACGCGTGCTGACCCCGCGGCTGATCCTGCGGCCGTGGCAGGACGACGACGCCGCGGGCGCCCTCGCGGTGTACGGCGCCGACGAGGTGACCCGCTGGCTGGCCCCGGCGATGACCCGCACCCCGGACACCGACGCGATGCGCGACCTGCTCGGCTGCTGGCGGGCCAACTGCGAGGAGATGGAGCCCCCGGCAGGGCGCTGGGCCGTCACCCGCCGCGACACCGGCGAGCTGGTGGGCGGCGCGGCCCTGCTCCCGCTGCCCCCGTACGGCGTGGACCTGGAGGTCGGCTGGCAGCTCGCCCCCACCGCGTGGGGCCAGGGGTACGCCTCGGAGGCCGGGCACGCCGTGGCGCACTACGCGTTCGAGGCGGGCGCCGACGAGATCTTCGCCGTCGTCCGCCCCCGCAACGAGCGCGGTGCCGCCACCGCCCGGCGGGTCGGCATGGAGTGGGTCGGCGAGACCGAGAAGTACTACAACCTGCGGCTCCAGGTGTACCGCCTGCGCAAGGCCGAGTTCCCGCCGGCCCCCGCACCGCTCATCGCCGAGTAGCCCGCACCCGGCGCCCGTACGACCCCGGCGGTCGTGCGGCGGCGGTGCGGCGGTCGCGGACCCGGGGCGGACCCGGCGCGGGAGCCGGGCGAAATGCGGGAGAGCCGCGCGGACCCCTGCTGTTACCGTACGAGGGCCGGCCGCGGGACTCCGGTGCGACTTCCGGAACCTGCCTGTAAAGCAATGATTCGCAGCTCGCGCCCTCACACCCCGGCCGGCGTCCGTCGCCATGGAGGGGGTGCGCGGTGCCGGCTGCGCCGGAGGGCCTGGTGGCCGCTGAGGACGTGCTGCTGTTCGTGAACGCGGCGGTCACGGCGACCGGCCAGCGCGAGTTCCACAGCGGAGCGGACCGGCAGCGGATGTCCCTGGACTTCCTGCACGCGTACATGCTCGGCAACTACCGGGAGTTGTACGCGGCCGCCCTCGCGCTGGGCGTCAACGACCACAACGCCGCGCTGATCGTCCGGCACCTGCTGGAGACCGCGGGCGAGGCGGGCCCCGAACAGCGCCGTACCGAGGGCGCGTTGATCGCCCGGCGGCTCGAACTGCTCCCGCCGCAGCGGGTGTACGCCCTGTTCGCCGAGCTGCGCGCGGCCCGGGTGAACAACCGCCGTACCCGAGCGATCATCCGGGACTGGCTCGCCACGCGGCCCGACCCGGCGTTCGACGCGGTGAAGTACCGCGCGGGGGTGAAGAGCGCCCTGCGCCACGCCCATCTGCCTTCGGCCACCGAGGAGTTGGGGCCGTTCCTGTTCGCGCCGCGCAGCCGCGCCCGGTTCGGCCACCCGCTGCTGGACGCGCGCCGCCGGGCCCGCTACGAGCAGGCGGCACTCTACGAGCTGCCGTTCACCGTCGCGGAGGGGTTCGCGGCGCGGCACGGCATCGCCCGGGAGGTGTTCCTGGAGCGGATCGCGCCAAGGCTGACCCGCCTGGAGCGGCTGCGCCTGCAGGAGTCGGCCAGGCGCGCCGGCGCCGAGGCGGTCCGCACCGACCTGGCCCGGATGCCGCTGGCCCGGCTCGCCTCCTACGTCCAGGGGCTGCCGGCCCCGGACCGGGTGGAGCGGCGGGCCGAGCTGACCGCCGCCCTGACCGCCGCCGCGCGCCGTACCGCCGGTGCGCGGGCCGGGAGTTGGGGCCGGGTGACGGCGGTGCTCGACGACTCGTACTCCGCGTACGCGTCCGGCCAGAAGCGGCGCCGTCCGCTGGCGGTCGCGCTCGCCGCGCACTTCCTGCTGGCGGCGCTGGCCGGTTCGTACCGGGCGCTGTGGACCTCGGGCCGTACGGACGCGCTGCTCGCCCGGCCGCAGGGGCCCACCCCGCTCGGCGCCCGGCTGCTGGACGCGCTGGAGACCGGGCCCGACCTGGTGCTGGTGGTCTCCGACGGCTTCGACAACGCACCGGCCGGCCTGGCCGCGGAGGTGCTGCGGGTGTGGCGCACCCGGATCGACCCGGCGGGCCGCACCGACGTGGTCCACCTCAACCCGGTATACGACGCACGGGGGTTCGACGTGCGCCGGTTGTCCCCCGCCGTGCCGACCGCGGGCATCCGCGACGCGGAGGACCTGCCGGCGCTGGTCGAGCTGGCCGCGTTCGCCACCGGGCGCACCGGGTTGCCGCGGCTGCGGGCGCACCTGGACGCGAGGGTCGCCGAGTTCTTGGCGGCCCGCCCCGAGCGCGGGCCCGCACCGGCCGCGCCGGCCGCCGATATCGCCCCCGCCGCCGATGTCGCCAAGACCGCTGAGGCAGCCGCGACCGCCGGGGGTGCGAGGTGAGCGGCGCCTTCCGGCTGGACCTGGCCGGCCTCGAACCCGGCCCCGCCCAGGTGTGGGGCGGCGTCCGGCTGGTGCCCCTGCTGCGGGCCGAGCCGGTCGAGGGGCTGCGGCTGCACGCCGAG
This sequence comes from Streptomyces sp. NH27, assembly GCF_056859195.1. Taxonomy (NCBI): domain Bacteria; kingdom Bacillati; phylum Actinomycetota; class Actinomycetes; order Kitasatosporales; family Streptomycetaceae; genus Streptomyces; species Streptomyces sp. NH27. The sequence continues at coordinate 10,817 of NZ_JACEGK010000188.1, read as the reverse complement.
CTGTACCGCGACGGATACGGCGTGGTGGCTGCCGGTCCGCGCACCGAGTACATCTCGTACATCCCGCACGGCTTCGTCGCCGACTGGGGTGCCGACGCCGGGCACACCGGTCCGGCCGCCGCGTACGGCACGCAGTTGCGGGGCGGGCACGACGACCACAACAGCCACGGCGAGGGGCCGGTCTCGTGCGTGCCGCTCACCATCCACCGGCGGATGGCCCGCCGCGAGGCGAAGCACCGGCTGCGGTTCCTGCCGCTGCACCTGGCGCTGGAGGGCTATCTGAGCCTGCACTTCGGCGGTCCGTCGATCGCGTGGGCGGAGTGGTCGCGGCAGGCATTGCGGCGCGGCCTGTCGCCGCGGGAGGAGGAGGCGTACCGCGGTGCCGAGGTGAGCGAACTCGACGACGCGCTGCGGGTGTTCGAGGTGCACCCCGGTCAGTGCGGGACGGCCGTCTACGTCGCGGACGCGCTCGCCGCCGTGTTCGCCGTGCCCCATCCGGAGGACTACCGGGCGCTGCACGACACCATCCTGCTCGACCTGTACGGCGAACTCGTCTACCAGTACGGGCTGTTCGGCTCGCCGCTGCCCGACTTCACGCCCGCGCTCGGTGAACCCCGCTCGCTGCCGGAGCTGCGCGCCGCCGTCGCCCGCGAGGAGCGCGGCTGGCGGGAGTTCCACGACGGCACGATGGCCGCCGGGCTGCTGGACGCGGAGTACCGGTCCCAACGGGTCTACCGCGCGGGTCGGTTCACGCTCCAGCGGTTCCTGCCGGTTTTCCGGCCCCACCAGGAGAACCACATCGGCGAGGCGATCACGACGCCCGACGGACGTGTCGCCTACCTCAAGACGTTCCGCCTGTCCGAGGCCCAGGTGCGGCGCGGCCACCTGCTGGACCGGCTGGCCACCAACGACTGGCACTTCGGCGCCACCGCCAACGAACTAGGCGTCACCGAGGCCCAGTTGGCGAAGCGCCTGGAGTCCGCGGGGTTCGGTCATCTGCTGCGTCAGGACATCGTCGACGGCTTCCGGGCCCGCTCGCGGAGCTGACCGCCGTACCCGCGTCTGACGTAGGCGCGACCACCGTCCATGCGACCACCGTACGCGCGACCACCGCAGGCGCAGCCGTCCCGCACGGCCGGGCCAACTTCCGATCCGTGGACACCCCCGCCCGGCCTCAACCACCGCACTGAATCGTTCAATTCACACACCGGCCACTCCCGCCCCAGTCGCGAGACCGCGCCGGGCACGGCACGACCCGGCCTCCGGCCACACCCCTCGACGGATGCGGTTCCAACTGCACCGATCGTTGCGATCGATCGGCGCACAAGCATTGACGCTCGCCATAGGGCTGCCCTAGCGTCCCTGACGATTCATTGAATCATTTCATTCCGTCCTCCGGGAAGGGCGGCCCGGCGGAGGACGTCCGGGGCCGCGCACGGGTGAGGCCGGTGTGTCGGACGCATGCTCCAAGGAGGAGATCCGATGAACGACCACGGCCATCCGACGTCCGGCGGCAACGCCCGTCCACCCGTCACGCGGCGCCGGGTCCTGCAAGTCGCGGCGGCCGCCGCAGCCGCAGGGACCGTGGGGAGTTTCTGGCAGCCCGCCTACGCGAGCGCGCCCGGCGCCGCGCACGGAGCCTTCTCCACGGGGCAGTTCGCCGATCCGCCGGCCGACAGCATGCCGCTCGTCCTGTGGTTCTGGAACGGCACCGTCACCGACGACCTGATCGACTCCACGCTCGCCGATCTGCGCGGCAAGGGCATCAGCGAGGTGCTGGTCTTCCCGTTCGACACCGGTGCGCTGCGACCGGCGTTCTTCACCGAGGACTGGTTCGCGGTGGTCGAGCACACGCTGCGCGAGGCACAGCGGCACGGCATGCGGATCTGGCTCTTCAACGACGACTTCTTCCCCAGCGGCCGGGCCGGCGGCCTCGTGGCCGAGGGCGGCACCGTCGGCACCCGCACCTACCAGCCGCGCCCCGATTTGCGCACCAAGTGCGTGGTGCACACCGGCAGCCAGGTGACGGGAGGCACCCGGGTGCCGCTGGCCGCCGCCGCGCTCTCCGTCGCCGGCGGCCGGCTCGTGGTGGACGCGGCCGCGTACGACGGCGTGCGCGTGCTCGAGGACGGCGCCGGCTGGGGCGACTACACGGTGTCCGCGAAGGTCCGTATCGACTCGGGCACCGCCGGCCTGATGGTCCGCTGCGCCGACGCGTACCACGGCTACCTCGCGGATCTGCGTACCGACGGCGGGGTGGACGTGTGGCGGCAGACCGGCGGTTCGTTCGCGCTGCTGCGCGCCGGCGCCGCGGTGGCGGGGTTCGACCCTGGCGCCGATCACCGGCTCCAGGTCACCGTCGAGGGGCAGCGGATCACGCCGTCGCTGGACGGCACCGATCTGGGCCCGGTCACCGACGGTTCGCATCCCGCCGGGACGGTCGGGGTGCGGGCGACCGCGACGCAGCGCTCGTCCTGGGCCGAACTGACCGTGACGGGCGCGGACGGCGCGCAGCTGTACGCGGGCACGTTCGACGACGCCTCCGCCGTCCTGGACTTCGCGGTGCCGTCCGACCTCGGCGTGGCGTTCGCCGCCTCGGCCCGCCCGGTGGACGCGGACGGCGATGCGGTGGCACGGACGGTGGACCTGACCGGCTCGGTGGGTGCGGGAGCCCTGTGGACGGTGCCGGCAGGGCAGTGGCAGCTGGACGTGTTCAGCGTGCGCACGCTGGCCGACTCCGGCGGCAGCCGGCGCGACTACCTGGACTTGATGGACGACGAGGCGGTGGGCCTGTTCATGGACGTCGTGCCGGGCGAGTATGTCCGGCGCTTCCCGTGGGCGGTCGGCGGGGTGTTGCGCGGCTTCGCCGACGACGAGCCGTTCGTGGCGTCGGCGGACGCGGAGTGGGCGCAGGTGCCGTGGTCGCCGACGCTGGCCGCGGAAGTCGACCGGCTGGCCCGCGAGTTGGCACGTGACGCCGCGGGCGGCGCGGGTCGCGGCGACGGCAAGAGCGCCAAGGGCGGCAAGGGCGGCAAGACCGTCGAACCCGCGGGCCTCGGCACGGTGTTGTCGGCCGTGTACACCGATCTCGGCGAGCACGGCGGCGAGTTGCGCGGGCTGTTCTGGCGGGCCGTGTCCAACCGCTTCGCCGACGCCTACTACAAGGGCATCGGCACCTGGACCGGCCGGCACGGCCTGGAGCTGATCTCCAACCCGTTGTGGGACGAGTACGGTCCGGCCGAGCAGATCAAGAGCACCGGCAACCTCAACACCGCGCACCAGTGGGCACAGGTGCCGGGCACCGACCTGATCTCCGACCAGTTCCAGCGCGGCTACTACCGCACCCTGCCGCGCTGGCCGGCGTCGGCGGCCCACCAGGTCGGCCGCGAGCGGGTCTACCTGGAGGCGATGGGCGCCGCGGGCTGGCAGGTGACGCCGGCCTTCACCCGTCAGGTGATCGGGGCGTTCGTGGTGCGCGGCGTCAACAAGGTCCTGCTGCACGCGCGGTTCTCCGACGCCGGCAACATCGTCTTCGCGCCGCCCTTCCAGCCGGAGAACCCGTGGTGGAACGTGTCCGCGCCGCTGAACGAGTGGATCGGGCGGATGGTGCAGGCCGCGCGCGGCACCCCGGCGGCGCGGACCGCGCTGATCCAGCCGCAGCGGGCCGCCGAGGCGTACCAGGACCGCCCGGAACAGACGGCGATCGACGACGCGTTCGTCGGCGCGGTGCATGCCCTGGAGGACCGCCAGATCGACTTCGACTTCGTGGACGAGGGTGCGCTGACCGGCGATCCGGCACTGATCGAGCACGCGCGGACCGCGGGCGGTGCGCTCACCGTCGGGTACGGGCGCTACGCGGTGGCGGTGCTGCCGGAGACTCCCCTGCTGTCACTGGCGGCCGTGGCCACGCTGACGGCGTTCGTGGACGGCGGCGGAACGCTGGTGGCCGTCGGCGAGTTGCCGGCGAAGGAGGCTGCCGGTCGTGACAAGGACCTGGCCGGCGCGCTGTCCGCGCTGTTCTCGGGCCGTCGCACGACGCGGGCGTTCCGGGCGGCGGATACCGCGGCCGCGGCGGCGCGGGTGGTGGTGGCCGGCGCGGCCGCGGCCGTACTGACGCCGGCGGCGCCGGAGGTGCGGGTGCTGCGGCTGGCGCAGGGCGGCGAGTCGTCGTTCCTGGTGAACAACGAGCACGCGGGAGCGGTGGAGTTGACCGCGGTCTTCCCGGCCGCCGGTGTGCCGCTGCTGTGCGACCCGGACACCGGCGCGGCGGCTCCCGCGGGGGTGTGGCACGCGGCGGCGTTCCCGGGCCGTAGCGGCGGGGGTACGGCAGTGCCGCTCACGTTGGCGGCCGGGCAGGCGGTACTGGTGGTCTTCCGGCCGGCCGGCGGGCGCGACCCGGCGCACGCGATCGCGGCGAACGTCCCGGTGCAGCAGGTGGAGGTGCGCGGTGCGGGCGCCGTGGCGACGGTGCGGGTGGCGGCGCCGGGCACCATCCGGGTGACCGTGCAGGACGGCGGCCGCCGCTTCACGGGAAGCCTGGAGGTCACCGACCCGCTCCCGGCGGTGGCGCTGGACGGCGACTGGAACTTCCGCTTCGACACCGGCGGTTCACCGGCGGCGGACCGCCCGCTGGGGTCGTGGACGGACCTGGACCCGTCGTGGTCGGGCGCGGCGTGGTACGAGCGGAGCTTCACCCTCCCTGCGGCCACGGTGTCCGGACGGCGGTGGACTCTCGACCTCGGCGCGGTACACGACGTCGCGGAGGTCGAGGTGAACGGCGTCGCGCTGCCGTCCCGGCTGTGGGCGCCCTACCGGTTCGACGTGACCAAGGCGCTGCGCGCGGGCGTGAACACCGTACGGGTGCGGGCGACGAACACCGGTGCCAACGCACATGGCGACGCGCAGGTGTCCGGACTGCTCGGCCCGGTGCTGCTCCAGCCGTCACGCGTGGAGCAGGTACGCCTGTCCCGGTCGGGCGGATGACCGCGTACGGCCCGGCCATGTCCGCGAAGTAGCGCCGCCGGCGTGGGAGGGGGTGTCCCCGGCAACGCCCGGGGCACCCCCGGATCGCACAGCGGTCAGGGTGCCTCCCCGCCGCCGGGCCAGGCGGAGGTCGCCCGCGTGCTGGGCGTAGCACTGGGCGTACCCGGGCGATCCCGGCACCGCCCGGGGCACCTCCGGCCGCAGGCCGGGGGGAGAGCGTGCGCGCCGGACGTCGCGAGGCCGGCGGCGCCTGCCGGTGGCCGGTACGGGGCCGCGTGCGCGGGTGGTCGCGCGGTGCCCGCCGGTCGGTGCCCGCCCGGTCATCGCCCGCCGGTCATCGTCCGTCGGCAGGGCGGCCGGAGCCGTCGGGACGGAGCGACGGGTCACGGATCATCGCGGTGATCTCGGCCGCGACGCGCTCTCCGACCGGTCGGCGGCCGGCCCGGCCGGGCCGCGAGCCGAAGCCGACCTTCTTGAGGATGATGTCCGGGCTCGCCCCGCTGCTGTCGAGGAACTGCCCCACCTGGAGCGGGGTTTCGGCCCGCCGCAGCCGCAGCGTCAACTCGCCGTCGGAGTAGACAGCGCCGAGGAGTCGTTCCCAGGGAACCTGGCGACTGCCGAAGTGGCGGCGCACCCGCAGGCCCGCCGGGTCGGCGCTGATCCGCCAGGCCATGACGGCGAACGGGGTCCCCAGCCAGGCCGGGAAAATGATCAGCACCCACGCGATCCGCCACAGCGTGGCGCTCTCGACGAAACCGGCTGCGGTGATCGTCGTCACCACGGACATCGCGACCGCGGCCGCCCGGGACCGTGCGTCCGTGTGCCACCGCGTGGGGCGCGGCGCGTCCGGACGCCGCATCGCGGTCAGCGCGTCCTGGACGCGCGCCTCGGCGGCCCAGCGCTCCTTGACCGTCAGCCCGTCGTCGCCGGCCGTACCGCCGCCGACCGCGCTCTCCTCGTCCTCGACCTCGTCCTCGTCGGGGTCGTCGGGGTCGTCCTCCGCACCGATCCGGATCGGTCCCGTCGAGGCGTCGACGTACCACCAGCCGTCCTCGGTGCGGAACGCCAGCAGCAACTCGCCACCCTCGGCCCCGTCGGCGAACAGGAGTGCCTGGCGCAGTGACGCGGGCCGGTCGTGCTGCGGGGCGTAGTGGAGCACCGGGTGCGCACCGGCCGTGTCGTCGTGGGCGAACACCTCCGCGCTGCCGCCGCGCACCCGGGCCAGCACCCGCAGCACGGGCACCGGGCCGCGGCGCAGCCGGGCCGCGCGGCCGGCGGCCACCAGCCCGGAGCTGACGGCGACCAGGCCGAGGCCGCCGAGCGCGAGTGCGGGCAACTGCCGGTCGGTGCGGTCGCCGTACGGTTCGGCCGCCAGCCGGACCGGGCCGTCGCTCGGCAGCAGGACCCGTACGGTGCTGAGGTCCCGGTAGTCGCCGATGACGTCGAAGTGGTGGCGGTGCCCGCCCGGCAGCCGCACCGTGAGGGTGCCCTCGCCGGAGTGGTACGCCACCACGCGCGCGTCCACGGCCGGCGCGGTCCGCTCCGCGCGGTCGTCCGCCCGGTCGGCCTGGACGATGGAGACGGTCATGACGGCCGCCGCCGCGCACATCAGCGCGCCCAGGACGTACCGCGCGGCACCGCGTTTCGGGCGCGCGGTCCAGGACAGGACGGGTGCGCGGGCGGTGATGCCACCTGCCGCCTCGCGGAACCGGCGCCGCTGGGCCCGTCGTAGCACCAACCGCCGTACCGACACGGCCAGTCCCCAGCACAGCCCCGCGACCACCGCCGCGTCGGCGCTCTGCAGGGAGGCGCCGCCCTCCCAGATGCCGGGGTCGGCCATGCAGACGAGGAGCGCCACCGAGCACAGCACCGCCGCCTCGGGCAGCACGAACAGCCACCACAACTGCGGCCAGAACAGCATGGTGACGACCGCGTCGGGCCACTGCTCGCCGCACGGCGCCTGCGTCGTGCACACCGAGTCGGGGGCGGTCGCCATCGCCGCCACCACCGCGACGACGATCAGCAGCGCGGGCCCCAGCGGATGTGCCCACCGCGCCGCCCGGGCGCCCGCCCACCGCGCGGTGTCCGGGGTGAGCCAGGGCCGGGCGGGTATGTCCGCGAGAAGCGGCGAACTCGTCGTCACCTGGGCATTATGCGCGCAGAACCGCACAGTCGTGTGCCGAACTACCGGCCCCGCCGACCGTTGCGCACCGCCTGCCCGGCCGGGCCCCGCCACCGAGGAACCACCGTCCCCGCGGGACCCGTTCGCCCCACCCGGATCAACTGTCCTGCCTCGCCCGGGAGATGCGTTCCGGAGCCGGCGGACGGGGGGTCGGCCGGGCCCGGCCGTGGCCGAGCCGACAACTGTGCGAGCTACCCGCGTCTGCGGGCCAACACCAGCCGGCAGCGCGGGCTGCCGTCCGGACGCCGCCCGAACTCCTCCAGCGCGAGGGTGGCGACCGAGAAGCCCGCGGCGGTGAGGTCGGCGCGCACCGGCTCCAGCGGGAAGGTGCGGTAGTACATCACGAACGGCGGCCGCCACACCGCGTTGCGCAGCCGCATCGCGGCGTCGAAGCCGGCCAGGGCCCAGTGCCAGGGCGAGCCGATCGGCGGCGGCGCGGCGATCGGGAAGGCGAACAGCCCGCCGGGCCGCAGCGCGCGGTGCACCCCGGCGAACAGCGCGGGCCGTTCCGCGGGCAGGAAGTGCCCGAACGCCCCGAAGCTGACGGCGAGATCGAACTCCGTCTCGAACGGCAGCGCCCGCGCATCCGCCCGCACCCAGCCGTGCTCCGGGTGCGCGGCCCTGGCCCGATCCAGCATGCCCGCGCTGAAGTCCGTTCCCGTGACGCCGTTGGGGCACAGCCCGGCGAGCACCCGTACGCCCGCGCCGGTGCCGCAGCACACGTCGAGCCCGGTCCGGTAGGGGCCGTAGCGCCGCAGCGCCGCCCCGGTCGCGTCGAGGAAGCGGTCCGGGGTGCGGAACGGCGTGTGGTCGAAGGTCGGCGCCAGCAGGTCGTAGCCGTGCTCGACGGACGACAGCGCCTGGACGGCCAACTCGCTTACGGAGGGGCCCTGGGAGGAGAACACCCGCCAAGGGTAGGGGCGGAAGGGGCCGGATGTGCGCGAGATCTCACCCGAACGAAACGGAACCGACATTCCCGTTGACTTATCCTGGCTTTAGCGGAACCGCGGTTCCGGTTCCGCGCCCTCTTCCGAGCGCTCACGCGCTCTTCTTTCGGTTCAGCCCCGCTTCTTCCTTCTTCGCAAAGGAGTTCCATGGCGTCCGAGACCCGGCGCACGCACCATCAGGTGACGTTCGCGGTGCTGGCGGCCAGTGTCAGCGCGTACGCGCTGCTCCAATCCCTGGTCACCCCGGTCCTGCCGACGATCCAGGCATCCCTGCACACCTCGCAGAACACGGTCACCTGGGTGCTGACCGCGTACCTGCTGTCCGCCTCCATATTCACCCCGATCATGGGCCGGATCGGCGACATGGTCGGCAAGAAACCGGTCTTCGTGGCCACCCTGGTCGCGCTGGCCGCGGGCTCGCTGCTGGCCGCGCTGGCCACCAACGTGACGGTGATGATCATCGCCCGGGCGATCCAGGGCATCGGCGGCGGCGTGCTGCCGCTCGCCTTCGGCATCGTGCGCGACGAGTTCCCCCGCGACAAGATGAGCGGCGCGGTCGGGGCGATCGCCTCGCTCGTCGCGGTCGGCGGCGGTCTGGGCATCGTGCTGGCCGGCCCGATCGTGAACGCGCTCGACTACCACTGGCTGTTCTGGCTGCCGATGATCCTGACCATCGTGGCGGCCGCGGCCTCGCTCTTCTTCGTGCCGCCCACCCGCACCCGCACCCCGGGCCGGATCAGCTGGGCGCCGGCGCTACTGCTGTCGGCGTGGCTGGTGGCCCTGCTGGTCGCGCTCAGCCAGGCATCGGTGTGGGGCTGGGGCTCGGGCAAGGTGATCGGCCTGATCGTCGCCGCGGTGGTGCTCGCGGTCGCGTGGGTCGAGACCGAGCGCCGCTCGGCGACGCCGCTGATCGACATGCGGATGATGAGCCGTCCCGCGGTGTGGACCAACAACACGGTGGCGCTGCTCTTCGGCGTCGGGATGTACTCGGTCTTCGCGTTCCTGCCGGAGTTCGTGCAGAGCCCGAAGTCCACCGGCTACGGCTTCGGTTCGTCCATCACCCAGTCCGGGCTGATCCTGCTGCCGATGTCGGTGGCGATGTGCCTGGTGGGCCTGGGCGCCAACACCCTGGCCGCCCGGATCGGCGGCAAGACCGTGGTGCTGCTCGGCTCGGTGATCAGCGCGGTGTCGATGGCGCTGCTCGCCTTCGCGCACACCGCCACCTGGGAGCTGTACCTCGCCACCGCGGTGATGGGCGTCGGCTTCGGCCTGGCCTTCGCGGCGATGTCGAGCCTGATCGTGAGCGCGGTGCCGGCCGAGCAGACCGGTGTGGCCAGCGGCATGAACGCCAACATCCGCACCATCGGCGGCTCGATCGGCGCGGCCCTGATGGCCAGCGTCGTCACCTCCAACCCGGCGGCCGACGGCCTGCCGCGCGAGGCCGGCTACACCCACGGCTTCGCGATGCTCGGCATCGCGCTGCTGATCGGCGCGTTCGCCGCGCTGCTGATCCCGGTGACCCGGCGCGGCACCTTGGTGGCGGGCTCGGCGGACGCGGCGGACGCGGCGGACGGGAACGAGCCGGCGCACGCGCCGCTCACGGCGGTACCTGGCGGTACGGTCGTAAACGACACGTCGGAGTGAGGACCGGCGCCGGCGGGCCCGGTGCCGTCCTCACCGGAGGGGCCGGCAGCAGGACGAGTCGCACCGATCGGAAGTGAACGATGGCAGCGCACGACCCCGTACACGAGTCGGGGCACGGTCCCGTACCGGACAGCGCCGTGCGCGACGCCGAGTGCGGCGGGCACCCGGCGCCGCAGTCCGCGGCCGACCCGTCGGGCGGCGCCGGTCACACGGCGCCGCACCGGCCGATGCGACGCGACGCCGCCCGCAACCACCAACTGGTGATCGCCGCGGCCCGAGAGGTCCTCACCGAGTACGGCACCGACGCCAGCATGGAACTCATCGCGTCCCGTGCCGGGGTCGGGGTCGGCACGCTCTACCGGCGGTTCCCGAACAAGGAGGCGCTGGTCGACGAGATCGCCGGCCAGATCCTCGGCGAACTGGTCGGCGAGGCCCGCATCGCGCTGGCCCACCCCGGCGGCACCGGATTCGACGCGTTCGTACGGGTCTTCGGCCACTGGCTGAGCGAACACCGCGGCTACGCCGACAAGTTGATCGGCCACACCAAGGCCGGGTGCGTGCAGCAACTCCGCGACCTGATCGACCAACTCCTCGACCAGGCAAAGGCGTCGGGCCGGATCGCCCGCCACGTCGAACTCGGCGACGTGATGACGCTGATCTGGGGCATGCGCGGGGTGGTGGAGACCAGCGGCACTCTGGTGCCGAACGCCTGGCAGCGGTACGCCGACATCCACCTGGCCGGCCTGCGTGCCCGGGCCGCCCCGGGCACGCACCCCGCCGTGACCCGCGAGGAGTTGACCCGTATCGACGCGGCCGGCTGACGGCGGCCACGCCACCGGCGGCCCCTGCGGAAGCGGCCGTGCCTGCAACTACGGCTACGGCTACGGCTACGCAGGCGCGGCCGACGCAGACGCGGCGCTCGCAGGTGCGGCGGTCATCGACGCCGTGCGAACGCCGCGTGTACCCCGCGCGACACCGTGACGCTGCCGCCGAGTTGCTCGATCGCGTCGTGCAGCGCTGCCTGGAGGGCCGTCAACTGCCCGGGCTCCAGGGCCTGGTGG
>NZ_JACEGK010000187.1:0-13382 GCF_056859195.1 Streptomyces sp. NH27 | reverse complement strand
CCCACCACCCGGCCCGCTCCGCCCGCCCGACCCAGCGGGCTCTGCGGGCTCAGCCGTTCGCCGTGCCGGTGCCGACGCGCGCTCCCGCACTTCGGCCGGCCGGCCGTGGATCTCCTGCCGCCGGTTGCCGACCGGCCCGCCAGCTGCCCGCCGGTTGCCCGCCAACCGGCCCGGAACCGGGCCCGGGTGGGGCGCCGTCAGGAGTCGTCGTCGGCGAGGGTGTCGGCGATGCTGGTCGCGAACAGCGTGGTGCCGGCGCCGCCGCGCGGGTGGACGTGGTCGATCCACAGCAGGTCCAGGTGGGAGGCGACGGTGGAGTACCAGTCGTCCAGGAGCACTTCCGGGTGGCGGGCGTGGTAGTCGCGCACCGCGCTGTTGACGCTGTCCTGCCACGGGAACGGGCCGCGCACGGTGGTCAGTACGATCCTGCGGTCGCCGACCACCGCGCGTACGTGGTCCACGTCCTCGGCGCTGAACGTCGCGTTGGTGCCGAGCGCCAGCACGACGGTGCCGCGCAGCCGGTGCTGGGCCAGGAGTTGCGCGCAGATGTCGGGGGCGTCCTCCATCATCCGCCCGACCTGGGCGTAGAGCTGGATGCCGGGCAGCACCCGGTGCAGGTCCTGCGCGGAGCCCAGCGTGATCGAGTCGCCGATCATCGTGATGTCGCTGCCGTCGATGGTGCCGGGCGCCAGGGAGGGCGCCGCGGACGGGGACTGCGCGGACCGGGACGGTGCGGAGCCCGTGTCCGCGGGGGGCGCGGGCACCGGGGCCGGGGGAGCCGCCGGGTCCGCCGCCGTACCGGACGAGCTGTGCGGCGCCGCGAAGTGGGCGTCGCCGCCCTTGCCGGCGAGCGTCGCCTCGTACTTCGCGCCGGCCTGCAACTGGCTCTGCAGGGCGCTGGGCGCCGACGCCGGACTGACCAGCACCGCGGCAGCCGCGAGCGCGGCCGCGCCGACCAGCACCGCCAGTGCCGGGTTCCGTCCGGTCACCCCGCCGCGCGGCGCCGTCCCGTCCCGCGGCGCCGTACGGTCCGTGCGCTGCCGCAGGGCCGCGGCGATCGGCCGCTGCACCAGCCGCTGACCGGCGACGGCGAGCGGCAGCGGCGCGAGGAGTTCCACCGCGCGCACGGCGGTGGAGGTGTTCGGCCACAGGGCGTTCGCGGTCACGACGACCGGCCAGTGCCACAGGTACAGCCCGTAGGAGTGCCGGCCGAGCAGGCGCAGCGCGGCGGTGTCCAGCAGCCGCGGTTGCGCGCCGAGTGCGCAGCCCGCGCAGACCGCCGTGGTGGCCACGGCGACCACCGCGAAGCCCCACCCGTACATCACGCCGTTGCCCGGGCCGAGCACGGCGAAGCCGGCCAGCACCGCGAGCGCGGTCCGCACCGCGGCCCGGCCGCGCCGGGGCAGCCGGCCGGCGTAGCGGGTCAGCGCGGGCAGGGCCAGCGCCGCGGCGCAGCCCGCGAGGAGCGCGCCGCAGTGCGAGTCGGTGCCGAAGTACGCCCGGGAGCCGCCGGCGGCGCCCGGCCCGAGCGCGTGCATCCGCCACAGTGACATCGCCGCGCCCCCGGCGGCGAGCACCGCGAACGTCCCGATCAGCACCGGCCGGCGCCGGCCGCGCGCGAACGGCAGGACGGCGGCCAGCAGCAGCGGCCAGACCAGGTAGAACTGCTCCTCCACGCTCAGCGACCACAGGTGCTGGAGCAGCGGCGGGCTGCCGAAGTGGTGGAAGTAGTCGGCGCCTTGGTGGATCTGCCACCAGTTGTTGACGAATGCCAGCGAGGCCAGGGTGTCGCCGCGCAGGCCGTCGCCGATGCCGGTGCCGCGTCCCGCGATGAGCCGCGCGGTCACCGCGCAGGCGGCCAGCACCAGCAGCAGTTCGGGCAGCAGCCGGACGGCGCGGCGCCGCCAGAACCCGCCGAGCCCGATCCGGCCGTCCCGCCGGTGCTCGGCCACGAGCAGATGGGTGATCAGGAAGCCGCTGATGCCGAAGAAGACGTCCACGCCGAGGTAGCCGCCCGGCAGCCAGCCGGGGTCCACGTGGTAGGCGACGACGGCCGCGACCGCGAGCGCGCGCAGCCCGTCCAGGCCGGCGAGTCGCGGACCGCGGGCGTGCGGCCCGGCGTCCCGGTGGGGGCCGCGGTCGGCACCCGGTCCGCCTTCCCGGTCGGCACCCGGCCCGGCTTCCCGGTCGGCACCCGGGCCGGTGTCCTTGCGGGGTGCGGGTGGGTCCGCCGGCCCGAAGGGTACGAGGGAGGCGGCGGCGGGACGGGACTCGGGCAGCGGGGCAGACGAAGGCACGCTCCACCGTAGGAACGCCCCCGCCTGCCCCGCGCGTGCTGATCGACCAACCGAACTAACGGGTCATCAGATCATCACTCGAACGTGCGAACCGTCAGTAGAAGATCGGGCCGAGCGCCCCGCCACTGGCCACCACCGGGTCGCCGTTGAGCGCGACGCTCTTCGGGCTCGCCAGGAACGTGATGACGTCGGCGACCTCCTCCGCCGTCACGAGCCGGCCGATCGAGATGCCCGCCGCGGCCGCGCCCTCCACGTCCTCGACGCTCACGCCCCCCTTCGCCGCCATGGTGGCGAGGGTCTGCGGGGTCTTCTCGGTGCGGGTCAGGCCCGGGTGCACCACGACCACGTTCACGCCCTGCGGGCCGAGTTCGTCCGCGAGGTTCTTGCTCAGCGCGGCCACCGCCACGTTGCGCACCGAGCCGACCACCGAACCGGTCTGACGCGCCGCCAGCCCGCTGACGTTGATGATCCGGCCCCAGCCGCGCTCGGCCATCGCCGGCGCGAAGGCCCGTGCGGCGCGCAGGTAGCCGCGCACCTTCACGTTGAACTCCTCCTCCAGCGTGTCCTCGGGAAAGCTGCCGGAGCTGGGCGTGGCAGCGGCGTTGACGAGGATGTCCACGCCGCCGAGCGCGCGGACCGCCTCCTCGGCGAGCGCCGCCACCGAGGCGTCGTCGCCGGTGTCGGCGGACAGGCCGACCACCGTGCGGTCCGGCCCGGCGTGCGCGGTGACCGCCGCCACGGCGGCGGCGAGCGCGTCGGCGCCGCGCGCGACGAGCGCCACATCGGCGCCCTCGGCGGCCAGCGCCTTGGCGGTGGCCAGCCCGATGCCCCGGCTGCCGCCGGTGACGACGGCGCGGCGGCCGGTCAGTTCGAGATCCACGGTGCGTCCCCTTCGGTCCCTGCGGTGTCGCTGTGCCCCAGCGTCAATCACCGCCGCCCGCCGGTTGTTCCCCGTGACGTCCCGCGTCCGCCCGCCGAAGACGGCGCCGAAACCGCCGTAGTCCGCGCCGTCCCCTCGTGTCCGTCCTTGCCGTCCCCGCGTCACGCCTCGCCGGGCACGACCGCCGACGGGTCCGGGACGTGCGGCAGCACGTCCGCGAGGTAGCTCGCCACGGTGGCCTCCAGGCCGACGTCGCCCTCGGCCGCCTCCGACAGGTACCAGCGGTGTTCGAGGAGTTCGTGGTAGAGCTGCGCGGGGTCCATCTTGCCGCGCTGCTCGCGCGGCACCATGCGGACGGTGGGGCGGAAGACCTGGCGGACCCAGCGGTGCGCCAGCACCTCGGGGCGGGCGCCCAGGGGATCGCCCGGGTCGTAGTCGTCCTGCGTGGTCATCCACTGTTCGAGGTCGTTGAGCAGGCTGCGGGCCTGGTTCTCCTCGGTGTCGAGGCCGGTCAGCCGCAGCAACTGGCGCTGGTGGTGGCCGGCGTCCACCACCTTCGGCAGGAAGGTGACGCTGTCGCCGCCCGGCGAGCGCTGGATCTGCATCTCGGCGACGTCGAAGCCGAGGCCGTTGAGCCGGCGTATTCGGCGGTCGATGTAGTGCCGCTTGCCCGCCGGGTAGACGGACTCGCGGGTCAACTCGTGCCACAGGTCGGTGTAGCGCGAGCAGATCGCCTCGGCGAAGGTGACGGGGTCCACCGACGGGTGCAGCGAGCCGCCCGCCTCCAGGTCCATCAGCTCGCCGGCGATGTTCACCCGGGCCAGCTCGATGTCGTAGTCGCGCTGGCCGGCGCTGAGCCGCGGCTGGATCTGGCCGGTCTCGGCGTCGACCAGGTAGGCGGCGTACGCCCCGGCGTCGCGGCGGAAGAGGGTGTTGGACAGCGAGCAGTCGCCCCACGCGAAGCCGACCAGGTGCAGCCGCACCAGCAGCACGGCCAGCGCGTCGAGCAGCCGGCTGACGGTGCCGGGCCGCATCGTGGTCTCGAACATCGACCGGTACGGCAGCGAGCCGCCCAGGTGCCGGGTGATCAGCGCGGGTTCCAGCGCGGTGCCGTCGGCCGCGACCCGCCCGGTGACCACCGCGATCGGGTCGACCGCGGGAATCGTCAACCGGTCCAGGTCGCGCAGGAGTTCGTACTCGCGGGCGGCGGCCCACTCGCTGACCTCCTTGACCGCCACGACCTCGTCGCCGGCACGGGCGAAGCGCACCACGTGCCGGGAGATGCCGCGCGGCAGCGCGACCAGCGTCTCGTCGGGCCACTGCTCCAGCGGCAGGCCCCACGGCAGGTCGAGGAGGTCGGCGGGGTGGCCGGCGTCGGTGGCCCTGATCTGCAACGGCATGGCGCTTGTGGTCCTCTCGTAGGACCGCAGGCTACAGGCCGTGCCGCGCGGCCCACGAGGTGACCGCCGCGGCGATCGCGTCCGGCTGGTCCTCGGGGGCGAGATGGGCGGCGGGCCCGCAGTGCTCGGTCTCCAGCGCGGAAATGTGCTCGGCGCACCAGGCGGTCATCGCCTCGTCGATGATCAAGGTGGGTGAGGAGTCGAAGGTCAGCAGCAGTTTGGGGGTGCCGGGGCTGTCCGCGAGCCAGGCGTCGTACGCGCTGACGCGGGCGACCACGTCGGCGGGTTCGCCGTCCAGCGGCATCGAGCGGGCCCAGCGCAGCAGCGGCCGGCGGGACTCGCGGGTCGGGTACGGCGCCCGGTAGACGTCGTGGTCGGCGGCGGGCAGGTCGCCCCGCACGGTCTGGTCGAAGCTGTTCTCGATGAAGACGTTCCGGTCCAGGACCAGTTCCTCGCCGGTGCCGGGGGTGCGGAACGCCGCGAACCTGGAACGGGCGGCGGCCGGGTACTCCGCCCACGTCATCGGCCGGACGATCGTCTCCATGACGGCCAGCCCGGCGACCGACCCAGGGTGCCGGGCGGCGCGGTCGAAGGCGAGCGCGCCGCCCCAGTCCTGCCCGACCAGCACCGCCCGTTCCAGGCCGAGCGCGTCGAACCAGGCGTCCAGATAGCGGGCGTGGTCGTCGAACGCGTAGGGGATGCCGGGCTTGCCGGAGCGGCCCATGCCGATCAGGTCGGGCGCCAGGCAGCGCCGCCCGGCCGCCGCGGCCTTCGGCAGGACGTGCCGCCACAGGTACGAGGAGGTGGGGTTGCCGTGCAGGAAGACCAGCGGCGCGCCGACGGCCTCCGCTTCGCCGGGCCCTGCCTCCTCGTAGTGCAGGAACGAGTCGAGTACGCCGAGGGTGGGCATGAGGACACCATCCGTTCGTGATATTAACGTTCGTCGCACTAACGACGCTATATCGTTAGTGCGACAAACACAACGGAGTACGATGTGGCCATGGACACCGCGCACGACATGCCGCTCCCGGACGATCGGACGGGCACCCCGCAGCGGCTCGCGGCCCTGCCCAGCCGCCTGCTCAACCTGGCCGCGGCCCAGGGCGAGCGCATGATCGGCGGCCGGCTGGCCGCGGTCGACGCCCGCAAGTGGCACTACGCGGCCCTCGCCGCCCTGGAGGAGTACGGCCCCGCCAGCCAGGCCACGTTGAGCCGGCGCACCGGCATCTACCGCAGCGACCTGGTGGCCGTGATCAACGAACTGGCAGCCCAGGGCGCGGTCGAGCGCGCGCCCGACCCCGACGACCGGCGGCGCAACGTCATCACGCTCACCTCCGCCGGCCGCGCCCACCTGCGTCGCCTCGACGCGATCCTCGACGCCGCCCAGGAGGACCTGCTTGCGCCGCTCACCGAGAAGGAGCGCGCCGAACTCACCGCGATGCTCGGCCGGTTGATCGCCCACCACGCCGCACGGCGCGAGGGCGAGCCCGCGCGACCCGGACGCTGAAACCCCCGGGGCGGCGAGCCATCGCCGCCCCGGCGGCGCTGCTCAGGCGGCCCGCGGTCCGGCCGGCGGGGTCACCCGCAGCACCGTGCCCTGCGCCACCGCGCACAGCGTCTCGGTGCCGTCGGCCGCGACCGCGTACAGGTCGCACCGGCACACCGCCTGCCGCCGCCCGGACTGCACGGTCTGCGCCCGGGCCACCAGCCGCACCCCGGTGCCCGGCCGTACGTACTGGATGGTGAACCCGCCGGTCAGCACCGCCGCGCCCAGCACGGAACCGGCGGCGAACGTGATCGCGTTGTCGGCGGCGTACGCCAGCACGCCGCCGTGCAGGAAGCCGTTCTGCTGCCGCAACTCCTCGCGCACGGCGACCTCCAGGACCGCGCCGCCGGCGCCGAACGCGGTCAGTTCGGCGCCGACCAGCCGGCTGAACGGCTGGGTGTCGAGGGTCTTGCGGGCGGTGTCCAGGTCCAGTTCGGGCCCGGACCCGAACGCGGCGTCGGACCCGTATGCGGCGTCGGGCGCGGACCCGGGGTCGGGTGCGGGCGACGCGTCGGACGGGGGTGCGGCGTCGGGCGTGGGTGCCGTGGTCGGCGTCGGTTCGGGATTCACGGACGGGTCCCTTCCTCGGTGTCCGGTGCGCGGTGCGGGCCTTTCGCGTGCTCCAGGTCCAGATACGACAGCAGTTCGCGTGCGGCCGGGCTCGGGCGGTCGCCCTTCGGCAGCGCGACCGACACCTCCCAGTCCGATCCACCCGGGCCGGCCAGCGGTACCACCGCCAGCGTCGCGGCCTGCTCCTTGCGGGAGATCGGCCGTGGCACCACCGCGATGCCCAGCCCGTGCCGGACCAGGTCGATCAGGGTGTGGACGTCGTACACCTCCAGCGCCACCCGCCGCACCGCGCCGCTCGCCGCGAACGCCTGGTCGGTCAACTGCCGCGCGCCCCAGTCCTGGTGCCAGTCCACGAAGGTCTCGCCGGCCAGCCGCGCCCACTCCACCTGCGGCGCGCCCGCCAGCGGGTGCCCCGGGTCGCACAGCAGCACCATCGGCTCGCTGGTCAGCGGCAGCAGCCGTACACCCTCGGGCGGCGGTCCCGGCAGCGAGACGAACGCCAGGTCCAGCCGGCCGTCCGCCACGTCCTGCGCCAGCACCGCCGAACCCGCCTGCCGCATCCGCACCTCGACGCTGCCGTGCCGGGCCCGGAAGCGGGCCAGCAGCGCGCCGACATCGACCGTCACACACTGCTCGGTGCCCACCGCGAGGCTGCCGCGCAACAGGCCCTGCACCGCCGCCACCGCCTCCTTCGCGGCGCGGGCGCCGGCCAGCGTGCGGTTCGCCTCGCCGAGCAACGCCCGCCCCGCACCGGTGAGTTCGACGCTGCGGGTGGTCCGGATGAACAGCGGGGCGCCCAGCTCCCGCTCCAGCGCGCGCACCGATGCCGACAGGCCCGACTGCGAGACCAGCAGCCGTTGCGCGGCCTTGGTGAAGTGCCGTTCCTCGGCGACGGCGACGAAGTACTCCAACTGGCGCAGTTCCACGATTGAGAAATCTAGTCGATGAATCCGTTCTCTTTCTTCTATTGGACGAGTCTTCCGGGTCGGGGACAGCATGGTGGACGGCCGCGCACCCGTCGCAGGCCGCACCACCCGTCGCCGGCGGACCGCCGGCAGAACCGGAGAACCCGCATGGAGTACCGCACCCTCGGCAGCAGCGGCGCCGGCGTCTCGACGCTGGCGCTCGGCACCATGACGTTCGGCGCCGAGACCGACGAGAAGGGCGCGTTCGCGCAGCTCGACCGGTTCGTGGCGGCCGGCGGGACCCTTGTCGACACCGCGGACGTCTACAGCGCGGGCGTCTCCGAGGAGATCATCGGCCGCTGGCTGGCCGCCCGCCCCGCCGACGTCACCGGCCGGGTGGAGATCGCCAGCAAGGGCCGCTTCCCGATGGGCGACGGCCCCAACGACGCCGGGCTGTCCCGGCGCCACCTCGACCGCGCGCTCAACGCGTCGCTGCGCCGGCTCGGCGTCGACTGCATCGACCTCTACCAGGTGCACGCCTGGGACCCGTACACCCCCGTCGAGGAGACCCTGCGCTTCCTCGACGACGCGGTGCGGCGGGGCCGTATCCACTACGTGGGCCTGTCCAACTTCACCGGCTGGCAGCTCCAGAAGGCCGTGGACGTCGCGGACTTCCGCGGGCTGACCCGCCCGGTCACCCTCCAGCCGCAGTACAGCCTGCTGGCCCGGGAGATCGAGTGGGAGATCACCCCCGCCTGCGAGTCCGAGGGGCTTGGCCTGCTGCCGTGGAGCCCGCTCGGCGGCGGCTGGCTGACCGGCAAGTACCGCAGGGACGAGCTGCCCACCGGCGCCACCCGGCTCGGCGAGAACCCCGATCGCGGTGTCGAGTCGTACCACCGGCGCAGTGCGATCGCGCGGACCTGGGACGTCGTGGACGCGGTCCGCGCCGTCGCCGACGAGCAGAGCGCCTCGATGGCCCAGGTCGCCCTCGCCTGGCTGCTCGGCCGCCCCGCCGTCACCTCCGTGATCCTCGGCGCCCGCACCCTCGAGCAGTTGGAGGACAACCTCGGCGCGGTGGACCTGCACCTCGCCGCCGAGCAGGTCGAGCGGCTGGACACCGCGAGTGACCCCGGCGCGGCGGACTACCCCGACGGCGTCCCCGGCATCGAGCAGCGCGGCCGCGACATCCGCGGGCGCAGCTGACGGTCGCGGCTGGCGGGTCCGCCGCGGTTGACGGTTCCGCCGCCGGCAGGCGCCCGCGGGGAGGGCGTGCCGCGCCCTCCCCGCCCGTTGACCTCGCGGCCCCGTGGGAGCCTTCCCCGCGGGGCCGCGAGCCTTTTCCGTTCGCGCGGTCACGGGTGCCCCGGGTCTGCCGTGCGTCCTTCACGGGCTCGGCTGAGCGAAGATGATCGGTTCGGGTGCGAATCGTCAGGACCGCGCAGAGCGCATCGCGCAGGTCGGGGCCGATCGCGGCGCGATACGCTCGCTCTCCGATCGGCCGAAACGGAGGGCGGAGTCGATGGGGACGCACGAGCGCTGGACGCGGCTGCTGGAGGTCCTGGGCGACCGGGGCCGGATCAGCGTGGCCGAGGCGGCCGAACTGCTGGATGTCTCCGCCGCCACGGTGCGCCGGGACATGGAGGAACTGGCCAGGCAGCAGTTGCTGACCCGGACCAGGGGCGGCGCGGTGCTCAGCGGCGTGGCGTACGACCTGCCGCTGCGCTATAAGGCCGGGCGCCAGGCCGACGAGAAGCAGCGCATCGCCAAGGCCGCGGCCGCGCTGATCCCGCCGGGCGCGGTGGTCGGCGTCAACGGCGGCACGACCACCTCCGACGTGGCCAGGGAACTGGCGATGCGGGCCGACCTGGCCGAGCGTGGCAACGCCACCGCGCTGACCATCGTGACCAACGCGATCAACATCGCCAACGAGCTGGCGGTGCGCCCGTATGTGAAGACGGTCGTCACCGGCGGGGTGGCGCGGCCCAGTTCGTACGAGCTGACCGGGCCGCTGGCCACGATGGTGCTCCAGGCGATCTCGCTGGACTACGCGATCCTCGGGGTGAACACGGTCGATCCGCGGTTCGGCGCGGCCACCCATGACGAGGGCGAGGCCAGCGCGAACCGTGCGATGGCCGAGCGGGCGCAGAAGGTGGTCGTGGTCGCCGATTCCACCAAGCTGGGCAAGCGGGCGTTCGCCCAGGTCTGCGACGTGTCGGCGATCTCCGTGCTGATCACGGACAAGGGCGCCCCGGAGGAGCTGGTGGAGCAGTTCGTGGCCCAGGGCGTCGAGGTGTCCTGCGTCTGACGGCCGCACCAACGCTCGTACGGCTCAAGCCCGTTGCGGGAGTTCCGCTCGCCGAAGCGCACGGAGAGAATCACGTTGAGCGAAACACACCGGGCGAAGCGCACCGAGCCGAACCCGTCGCGTGGTGCCCACCGCGCGCATGCCCCTGCGTGCAGCTGATCCTAGCTGTTCATTAAGGGCATGCTCTTGTCAATTTTGCGCAAGCCTGCCTAGATAGTCCTCGCATGGTTCTGGAGCGGTCGCCCCGCGGCGGCCCGACCGATCAGTGAGGTTGCCCCTGTGACATCACCTCTCGCCCGGCGCACGCGCGCTGCCCTGGCCGGCAGCGGCTGTCTCGCGCTGGCGTTCACCGGACTCCTGTTCAGCGCTCCCGGCGCGACCGCGGGCACCCCCGCGGACGCGTCGGCGGCGCCCTACCCGAACTACGCCCCCACCCCGCCCATGGGCTGGAACGACTGGTCGTACTACCAGTGCAACATGGACGAGCAGACCATCCTGGACAACGCCCGGGCCCTGGTCAGCAGCGGTCTGGCCGCCAAGGGGTACGACACGGTCACCACCGACGACTGCTGGATGACCAAGTCCCGTGACAGCGCCGGTGAGTTGGTGACCGACTCGGTGAAGTTCCCCGACGGCATGGCCTACGTGGGCGACCAACTGCACAAGCTGGGGCTGAAGTTCGGCATCTACGAGGACGCCGGCACGGCCACCTGCGGCGGCTTCCCCGGTTCGCTCGACCACTGGCAGCAGGACGCCGACCTGTTCGCCAAGTGGAAGGTCGACTACGTCAAGCTCGACGGCTGCAACGTGCCGACGAAGCCCGGCGAGACGGACGAGCAGAGCTACCACGACACGTATACGGCGTGGAGCCAGGCCATGCTCAACACCGGCCGCCCGATGGTCTTCTCGGTCTCCGCGCCCGCGTACTTCCAGGACGGGCCCGACTGGGACAAGGTGATCGGCTGGTCGGCGCAGGTCGGCAACCTGTGGCGGGAGGGCGCGGACATCGCGCTCGGCCAGGAGAGCGGCGCGGCCAAGTGGAGTTCGCTGCTCTACAACTACGGGTACAACGTGGGCCTGGCCGACCTCCAGAGCCCCGGGCGGTGGAACGACCCCGACTTCCTGCTCGCCGGTGACTCCGGGCTGAGCCGGGACGAGATACAGAGCCAGATGTCGCTGTGGTCGATGATGGCCGCGCCGCTGATCTCCAGCACCGACCTCACCCGGCTGTCCGCCGACGCGCTGGCCGTACTCGGCAACAAGGACATCATCGCGGTCGACCAGGACCGCACCGGGTTGCAGGGCCGGATCGTCCAGCAGGGCGACGGCTACGACGTGCTCTCCAAGCAACTCACCGGCGGGCAGCGGGCGGTGGCCCTGTTCAACAGCTCCGACAAGGCGCAGACGATCACCACGACCGCGGTCAAGGCCGGCTTCGCGCACGGCTCGTCGTTCACGCTCAAGGACCTGGTGACGAAGAAGACCACGGTCACCACCGGCACCATCTCCGCGGACGTGCCCGCGCACGGCACCGTGCTGTACCGGGTCGCCCCGGGCGGCGGCCTGCTCCAGCAGCCCGCCACCACGGTGAGCTGGAAGGACGTCAGCACCACCGCGAAGCCGGACCGGTACCAGGTCAGCGTCACCAACCACGGTGCGACCCCGCTGCTGGGCGCCAAGGTCGCGCTGAGCGCCCCGTCCGGCTGGAAGGTCTCGCCGTCGAAGGCGCTGCTCGGCCTGGTGGTGAACCCGGGCGGCACCGCCTCGGCCACCGTCCAGATCACCGCACCCACCGCCCAGCCGGGCACCACGGTCTCCACGATCACGGCGACCGCGAGCTACGGCGCGGGCCTGGCCGGCACCGGTACGGTCAGCGGGCCGCTGACCATCACCTCGGTGGTGCCCTACCCGTCGCTCGCCGCCGCGTTCAACAACATCGGCACCACACCGGAGAGCGACACCTCCAAGGGCGACTTCGACGGGTCCGGCGACAGCTACTCCGCCGACGCCCTGGCGAAGGTGGGTGCCACCCCCGGCGCCACGATCCAGGTCAACGGGCAGACCTTCACCTGGCCCGCGTCCGAGCCCGGCACCCCGGACAACGCCACGGCCGCCGGGCAGGAGATCAACCTCTCCGGCTCGGGCAGCCAACTCGCCTTCCTCGGCGCCGAAGCGGGCTTCAGCTCCGGATCCGTCACGGTCACCTACACCGACGGCACCACCAGCGCGGGCACGCTCGGCTTCCCCAACTGGTGCTGCTCGACCACGAATGACTACGGTTCCCAGGTGGCCCTGACCACCGACCACCGGGACACCCCGTCGGGCCCGGCCAACTTCGGCACCAGCTACCAGGTGTTCTCCAACACGGTGACGCTGGACGCGGGCAAGACGGTGCAGTCGGTGACGCTGCCGAACCAGGCGGCGATCCACGTCTTCGCGATGTCCGTCAAGCAGTAGGCGCCGCAAGGCTGTTGTGCGTCCCCGGCGGGAGAGTCCGATCTCCTCCGCCGGGGACGTGCCGGTTCACGTCAGAGCTTGCCGGATCAGTTCCAGGGCAGTTCGGCGCGGTGTTGCCAGTAGGCGGACGGGGGTTCGGCCAGTTCCGCGAGCGTGGCGAGCTGGGCCGGGGTGAACGTGACCTCGCGGGCTTGGAGGTTGGCGGTGAGCTGGGCGGCGGTCGCGGCGCCGGACAGGACCACGTCGGCCCAGGGCTGGTGGAGGGCGGCGGCGAGGGCGACCGCGTCGGGCGTGCTGTCGAGGGCCGCCGCGAGCGGGCCGAGTACGGCCCCGACGCGGGAATCGGGCGCGGCGAGCCGCCCGTTGGCGAGGGCCTCCTTGACCATCACCCGGCAGCCCGCGGCGTGCGCCTCGGCGAGCGCCGGCCCCGCGGAGGGCTCGAGCGGGTTCCAGGTGGACTGGACGCTGCGGAAGAGAGGGGCGCCGTCGACGGTGACCGCCAGCGCCGCGCGGATCGCGTCGGCCTGCGCCGGTCCGCTGGTGCTCAGGCCCACGAGCACGCCCCGCGTGGCCAGTTCGGCCAGCGCGCGGTGCAGCGCGGGGTCGGTGAGCGCGGGGCTGTCCGGGGTGACGGAGTGCACCTGGTAGACGTCGAGCCGGTCGCCGAGCAGTTCGCGGGTCTCGGCGAGCTGCCGCTCGTACGTGGCCAGGCTGTGGTCCTTGATCTCGTGCGCCTGGGCGTGCACCTGCCAGCCCGCGGTGTACGTGTAGCCCCACTTGCTGGAGACCACCACCCCGGGCCGCTCCCGCCGGTCGAGCCACTGCGCCAGGAACTCCTCGGAACGGCCGTACGACCGGGCCGCGTCGAAGTCGCGTACGCCGTCCGCGTAGGCGAGGTCGAGCAGTTCGTGGGTGCGGCGGCGCAGCGCGTCCACGGTACGGCCGGACGGCAGGTCCCGGTCGCGGCCGAGGTTGATGTAGCCGGGACGGCCGACCGCGGCCAGGCCGAACCCGATCCGGGC
>NZ_JACEGK010000186.1:0-13433 GCF_056859195.1 Streptomyces sp. NH27 | reverse complement strand
GCCGCGGGCCGGCGGCAGCCCGGAAGCGGGCCGCGCTCAGCCGGCGTGCGTGGAGAACAGGCCCCCGGTCGGCCCCTGCTTGTCCCCGCCCTGCGCCTTCTTCAGCGCGTTGGCCAGCCCCTCGATGGTCATGGACTGGAGGATGACCTGCCCGTTGCCCTCCAGGGTGGCCAACGACAGCCCCTCGCCGCCGAAGACGGCGTTCATGATGCCCTGGCGGTTGAGCCCGCCGATGCGCTGCACGCCGTACTGGATGCCCTCCTCGAAGGCGACGATGCAGCCGGTGTCCACCTCGATCCGGCCGCCGAAGTCGGCCGGGTTGAGGTCGATGAAGTTGCCCGCGCCGGCGATGATCACGGTGCCGGTGCCGGTGAACTTCTCCAGGATGAAGCCCTCGCCGCCGCTCATGCCCTGCCGGCCGCCGGCGAAGGCGATGCCGAACCGGACGCTCTCCTCGGCCGCGACGAATGCGTCCTTCTCGGCGAACCAGGCGCGCGAGCCGTTCAGTTCGAGGGCGCGCATCTCGCCGGGGAGCACCCCGGCGAAGCCGACTGTGCCCTCGCCGCCGGCGGCGGTGAAGTACTGGAAGGCCAGCGACTCGCCGGCCAGGGCGCGCTGGCCGACCTGCATCGCGGTGCCCATCGCCTGGCGCAGCATCCCGCCCATGCCGCCGCCCTGCCCGCCGGGGCCGCCGGCGCCCTGCCGGCTGCCGTTGCCGGGGCCGCCGAGGCGGGTCTCCATGCTGACGTTGGCGGTCTTGAACAGGAACTTGCCCGCCTCGCAGTACACGGTCTGACCGGGGTCGAGGGTGCAGACGGCCATCTGCATGGCGTTGCCGACGATCTGCTGTCGAAGGGTCATGGGCGAACTCCTGAAGGGCGTGCGGGGCAAACCGTGACGAATGGGTGCGAATCCGGCGCGCCGCGGCAATCGCGGTGCGCCGCGCACCGACCCGTCAACGTACCGCCCGCGCGCTTCGGTTCCGCACCGGATCGCCGGAGGTGGCACCGGACCGTGACCCGCGGCCCGGTCCGCGGCCCGGCGGGTCCGCCGCTCCGCCCGGCGGGCCTTCGCCGTCCGGTTGCCGTCCCTGCGCCAGGAGCCGCGCCGGCCGTTCGCCGCCGGTTTCCAGGAAGCGGGCCAGCGGCAGCGTCGCCGCCCCCACGGTGACCGCGTCCGCGCCCAGCCGGCCCAGCTCGATCGACGTCTGCGCGCACGGGTGGTGCAGCGAGTACGCGGCGGCCACCTCGCGCACCGACGGCAGCAGCCGCGGCCCGAGCAGCAGTCCGGCCCAGCCGCCGATCACGATCCGCTGCGGGTTGAACAGGTTGATCAGGTCGGCGATGCCCGCGCCCAGGTACTCCGCGGCCTCGGCGAGCAACTCCGCCACGTCCGGGTCGTGGTCGGCGGCGGCCAGCAGCGCGGCGAGCGCGGTCTCCTCGCTGGCCCCCTGTGGCGCGTCCGGCCACCGGCCCAGCAGCGCCTCCGCGCCGACGTACGCCTCCAGGCAGCCGCGCGAGCCGCACCGGCAGGTCCGGCCGCCGACCCGCAGCGTGGTGTGCCCCCACTCCCCCGCGCTGCTGCTCGCGCCCTGGTACGGGGTGCCGTCGGCGACCACGCAGGCGCCGACGCCGGAGCCGATCAGCGCGATCACCACGTTGCCCGAGCCGCGCCCGCCGCCGAACCACATCTCGGCCTGGCCCAGGGTCTTGGCACCGTTGTCGATGAACAGCGGCAGGTCGGTGCCGGCCCGCAGCAGCCGGCCCAGCGGCACCGCGTCCCAGCCGATGGTCTGGCCGTGCACCACGATGCCGTCGCCCTCGCCGGGCGCGGTGTCCCGCGGGTCACCCTGCTCCACGATCCCGGGCACGCCGATGCCGACGCCCAGCACCTCCCGGTCGTCGATGCCGGCCTCGCGCACCACGGCGGCGATGCCCTCCAGGGCGAGCCGCACCACCAGGTCCACGTCGTGCCCGCTGTCGGACAACGGCAGGTCGGCGGAGGCGCGTTCGGTCAGCGCGAGGTCGAACAGCTCCACCCGGACCCGGGTCTCGCCGACGTCCACGCCGACCACGTAGCCGTAGCCGGCGGCGACCTGGAGCAGGATGCGCGGGCGCCCGCCGTCGGACTCGACGGCGCCCGCCTCCTCGACCATGCCGTCCGCGATCAACTCTCCAACGACGTTGCTGATCGAGCCCGCGCTCAGGCCGGTGTCCCGGCCCAACTCCTGTCGGCTGAGGGGGCCTTCGAAATACAAATGACGCAGAAGCGATGCACGGTTGCCGCGCCGCAGGTCACGCACTGTGCGCTTGGCCCGCTCAGCCATCTTGACTCCCTTCTGCCTCGTCTCGCTGGAACCTATCGCCGTCCAGGGTCTTGACGCCACCTTTTCTCACAAGTTAAATCACGGCCTGAATTAAGACACAGGCGCTGTTCACTTCCTGAAGCGATCCCACCCCTGAGAGGGAACCGTTATGCGCACCAGCAGAGTCTTCGCGGCCACCGCCCTCGTGGCCGCGCTCGGCCTGACCGCCGCCGCATGTGGCGGCGGTTCGAGCGACAGCAACAGCGGCAAGAGCGGCGGCAGCGACAAGGGCGTCACGCTCACGTACTGGGCGAGCAACCAGGGCACCAGCCTGGACAACGACAAGCAGGTGCTCGCCCCGGAGCTGAAGAAGTTCGAGCAGCAGACCGGCATCAAGGTCAAGCTGGAGGTCGTCGGTTGGGCCGACCTGCTCAACCGCATCCTCGCGGCCGCCACGTCCAACGACGGCCCCGACGTGCTCAACATCGGCAACACCTGGTCCGCCTCGCTCCAGGCGACCGGCGCCCTCCTGCCGTTCGACAGCAGCAACTTCACCGCGATCGGCGGCGAGGACCGCTTCGCGAAGTCCGCCATCTCCGCCGCCGGTGCGGCCAAAAAGGACCCGGCCGCGGTGCCGCTGTACTCGATGGCCTACGGCCTGTACTACAACAAGCAGATGTTCGCCGACGCGGGCCTGCAGCCGCCGAAGACCTGGGCCGAACTCGACACCGACGCCAAGAAGCTCACCAAGGGCGACGTGCACGGCATAGCGGTCGAGGGCAGCAACGGCTCGGAGAACATCCACCACGCGTTCGTGCTCGCCAAGCAGCGCGGCTCGGACTGGTTCGACGCCTCCGGCAAGCCGACCTTCACCACCGACGCCAACGTGGCGGCCGTCAAGCAGTACGTCGACTTCATCGCCGACGGCGAGGCCGCCAAGGGCAACGCGGAGTACGACCAGAACCAGACCATCACCGACTTCGCCACCGGCAAGGCCGCGATGATGATGTGGCAGTCGGCCGCGACCTCGATCAAGTCGCACGGCATGACGCCCGACCAGTACGGCGTGGTACCGGTGCCGACCGCGACCGTCGGCGCGACCGGTGACGCCGGCATCACCTCCATGGTGGCCGGCATCAACATGGCGGTCTTCAAGAGCACCAAGCACCAGTCCGCGGCGCTGAAGTTCGTGAAGTTCATGACCAGCACGCCGGAGCAGAAGATCCTCAACAAGGCGTACGGCTCGATCCCGCCGGTGACCGAGGCGCAGAGCGACCCGGCGTTCCAGACGCCCGACCTGAAGACCCTCGCAAGCGTCCTCGCCAACTCCGCGGCCCCGCTGCCGCAGGTCCCCAACGAGGCCCAGTTCGAGACCACGGTCGGCACCGCCGTCAAGGAGCTGTTCGCCGACGCGGCCAGCGGCAAGTCCATCACGACCGACTCCGTCAAGGCCGCGCTGGAAAAGGCGCAGTCGCAGATGCCCGCGTCCTAAGGATCGGCTCTCCTCATGTCTGCCACCGCCCCTCCCAGGAGCGCCTCCGAGGCCGGTCCCGCCGGCGGCAAGTCCGCCGGCCGGGGCCGGCTCCGGCCGCGCATTCCCGCACGGCTGCGCCAAGGCGGCCTGCCCTACCTCCTGCTGCTGCCCGCCGTCCTGCTCGAACTGCTGATCCACATCGTGCCGATGGTCTTCGGCATCCTGATCAGCTTCAAGGGCCTCACGCTCTTCTACATCCGCAACTGGAGCACCGCGCCCTGGACGGGCTTCGACAACTACAAGATCGCCGTCAAGATCCACCAGCCGATCGGCGAGGCGCTGCTGCACTCGTTCTGGGTGACGCTGGAGTTCACGGTGCTGTCGGTCGGCCTGTCCTGGCTGATCGGTACCGCGGCCGCCATCCTGATGCAGGAGAGCTTCCGCGGCCGGGCCGTGATGCGCGCCATCTTCCTGGTGCCGTACGCCCTGCCGGTGTACGCGACGGTGATCACCTGGACCTTCATGTTCCAGCAGAACACCGGCCTGGTGAACCACGTCCTGCACGACCAGTTGCACGTGACGTCGGACAAGTCGTTCTGGCTGATCGGCAGCAACAGCTTCTGGTCGCTGGTGATCGTGTCGGTCTGGAAGTCCTGGCCGTTCGCGTTCCTCGCGCTGATGGCCGGCCTGCAGAACATCCCGCGCGAACTGTACGAGGCCGCCGCGATGGACGGCGCCGGCGTGTGGCAGCAGATCAGGAAGATCACCCTGCCGTCGCTGCGCCCGGTGAACCAGGTGCTGGTGCTGGTGCTGTTCCTGTGGACCTTCAACGACTTCAACACGCCGTTCGTGCTGTTCGGTCCGTCGGCGCCACATCAGGCGGACCTGATCTCGATCCACATCTACCAGTCGTCGTTCATCACCTGGAACTTCGGCGAGGGCTCGGCGATGTCCGTGCTCCTGCTGCTGTTCCTGCTGCTGGTCACGGCGGTCTACCTGCTGTTCACGTCCCGGAAGCGAGGTGACGCCGATGCCTAGGATTCCCGTGCAGCCGTCTCCGATGGCGCAGCCGAAGTCCTTCATCTGGACCCGGCGCATCGTGCTGACCCTGCTGCTGATCTTCGTGCTCATCCCCGTCTACGTGATGCTCAGTTCGTCCCTGAAGAGCTTGTCGGACGTGCAGGGTTCCTTCCAGTGGATACCGCACCACCTGACGGTCAAGCCGTACGTCGACATCTGGAAGACCATCCCGCTGGCGCACTACTTCGTGAACTCGCTGATCGTATCGGTGAGCGCGACGCTGCTGTCGGTCGCGGTGGCGATCTTCGCGTCGTACGGCGTCAGCCGGTACCGCTTCGCCGGCCGCCGGCTGTTCACCGTCACCGTGCTGTCCACCCAGATGTTCCCGGGCATCCTCTTCCTGCTGCCGCTGTACCTGATCTTCGTCAACATCGGCAACTCCACCGGCATCACGCTCAACGGCAGCCGGCTCGGACTGATCATCACCTACCTCACCTTCTCCCTGCCGTTCTCCATCTGGATGCTCGTCGGGTACTTCGACTCGATCCCGCGGGATCTGGACGAGGCGGCGAAGGTGGACGGCTGCGGGCCGATGGGGGCGCTGTTCCGGGTCGTGGTGCCGGCCGCGATCCCCGGCATCGTCGCGGTGTGCGTCTACGCGTTCATGACGGCCTGGGGTGAAGTGCTCTTCGCCTCGGTCATGACCAACGAGAGCACGCGCACACTCGCCGTGGGCCTGCGCGAGTACGCAACCCAGAACGACGTGTACTGGAACCAGGTCATGGCCGCCTCGCTCGTGGTGAGCGTTCCCGTGGTAGCCGGATTCCTGCTTCTTCAGCGTTACTTGGTGGCCGGGCTGACCGCCGGCGCCGTCAAGTGACCCCACCGAAAGGTAACTCGTGAACGACCTGAGCGCTCTTCCCGCGGATTTCCTCTGGGGTGCGGCCACCGCCGCCTACCAGATCGAGGGCGCGGTGGACGAGGACGGCCGGGCCCCGTCCATCTGGGACACCTTCTCCCACACCCCCGGCAAGGTCGCGGGCGGCGACACCGGCGACGTCGCCTGTGACCACTACCACCGCTGGCAGGAGGACCTGGGGCTGATGAAGTCCCTGGGCCTGGACGCCTACCGCTTCTCCGTGGCCTGGCCGCGGATCATCCCGCAGGGCTCCGGCGCGGTCAACCAGGCCGGACTGGCCTTCTACGACCGCCTGGTGGACGCCCTGCTGGAGGCGGGCATCGCCCCCAACGCGACGCTGTACCACTGGGACCTGCCGCAGGCGCAGCAGGACCGCGGCGGCTGGCCCGAGCGGGAGACCGCCGAGCGGTTCGGCGAGTACGCGGCCGTGGTCGCGCAGGCCCTCGGCGACCGGGTCAAGGACTGGACGACCCTCAACGAGCCGCTGTGCTCGGCGTGGATCGGCCACCTGGAAGGCACCATGGCGCCGGGCTGGACCGACCTGACCGCCGCGGTACGCGCGTCCTACCACCTGCACGTCGGCCACGGGCTGGCGGTGCAGGCGCTGCGGGCCGCGCACGGCGACCTGCGGATCGGCATCGTCAACAACCTCAGCCCGTGCCCGCCGGCCACCGACCGCGAGGCAGACATCGCGGCCGCCAAGCGGGCCGACGGGCACACCAACCGCTGGTGGCTCGACCCGATCCACGGCCGCGGCTACCCGCAGGACATGCTGGACCTGTACGGCGTCGAACTGCCGGTCAGGGACGGCGACATGGAGTCGATAGCGGCTCCGCTGGACTGGCTGGGGCTGAACTACTACTTCCCGCAGTACATCACCGACGACCCGACCGGCCCGGCGCCGCGGGCGAAGATGGCGTACCGGCCGGGCGTGCCGCGCACCGCGATGGACTGGGAGGTGGACGCGGACGGCCTGGAGTCGCTGCTGGTCCGGCTCTCGGAGGAGTACGGCGCCCGCAAGGTCTTCGTCACCGAGAACGGCGCCGCCTACCGCGACGTGGTCGGCCCGGACGGCCAGGTCGACGACCCGGAGCGGGCGCAGTACCTGGAGGAACACCTGGCCGCCTGCGCCCGCGCCGTCAAGCGCGGTGTGCCGCTGGCCGGTTACTACGCCTGGTCGCTGCTGGACAACTTCGAGTGGGCGTACGGCTACGACAAGCGCTTCGGTCTGGTGCACGTCGACTACGCCACGCAGAAGCGCACCATCAAGGGCAGCGGCCGGCGTTACGCCGACATCGTTGCCGCGCACCGCCGCAAGGCGCGCCGCGCGGCCTGACCAGCGGTACGACCCGAGGACGCGCCCGTCGGACCTCCGACCGGCGCGTCCTCGCCCTCCGAAGTGGACGCCGTCGTGGACTCCTACGCCCAATCCCAGCTCGACAGCCTCGAAGCCGCGATCCTGGCCGCTGGTGGGATCACCCTCGCCGGCCTCGCCCTCACCCGCAGACTTCCCACCGACCGGCCGACCGAAAAGCAGCCCTGACCCCCACCCGACAGCCTGGCATGCCCCAAACCCATGTCTGCGCCGGGTGGGTCGCCCGGGCACCCGCACCAGGCACCCGACTCAGTGCAGGACCTCCGCCTTCGCCCGCCGGAACTCCTCGTCGGACAAGGAGCCCTTGTCGTGCATCTCGGTCAGGTCGGCCAGTTCCTGGGCCTGCGTCCGCTCCGGTTTCCCACCGCCCAAAGCCGTCTCGCGGACGTAGGTGTCGAATGCCTGCTGCCGCTTCTGCGCGTGCCGTAGCTCACGCTCTCCCATGCCGCGGCCACGACCCACGACATAGACGAAAACCCCGAGGAACGGAAGAAGGATCACAAGAAGCAGCCAGCCCATTTTCCCCCAGCCGCTCATTTCGTCGTCCCGGAAAATGTCGACGATGATCCGGAAAAGCAGGATGAGCCACAGCACGGCTGCGGCGAACAGGAGGATCGTCCAGAAAGCCCCGAGGACCGGGTAATCGCTGGCCAGATACATGTGCTTCATGACTTCCCCTTACCGGAAGTTCGGGCTGCCTCGGCCTCGCAGCACCTGCTCCACTGGGCCGCCGGGAAGCCATCGAGTCCGCGCATTCACTTCGACCACATTCGCACCGACCCCAGTCGCCTGCAACTCTTGCGCCTACCATCCACGGGCCGCGCAGCTCCCGCACATGTACGCCGACCAAGTGTCCGAAAGGAAGCGTCTGATCCGATGCCGACCATCCTGAGTTCAATACCCCATGTCGCGTCGCAGCCCCGTTGTGGCTGTCGTGATATTCGTCTGGGGAGACAAGGGGGCCAGGCGTTTGCATGGCGGTCCAGATTGTCGGCTGCGCGGTTACGGGTGCTGGGCCGGCGACTTCCTGATCTGGCGGGCGGCGCCGTTCCGGGGCACGCTGGTGATGGCTGAGGAGCCGGCGGGTGAGGATCGCGTGACGGAGCCGGGTGATGTCCGTCATGTGAGCAAGCAGGTTGTGGTGGTGCTGATGGTGGCTTCCGGATCGAGGTGTCCGCGGCGCAAGACAGGTGCGAGCGGGTTGTGTGGCCCTTTTCCGTCCCCCGACGCGAGGCGGTGACCGCCAGTGGCAGCCGACGGTTCTGGCGTGCCGCATCTTCCCTCATCAGGGCGGCCAGGCCGAGGAGGCCGGTGGCGAGCGGACGGATCATCCTGATGGCGGCGGCCGGCCGCGGGCAGGGCCCGTTGCGTCGCAGGCGGCGCCTGCGTGCGGGGCTGGCCCAGCTGATGTCCATGCTCGCGGGGCTCGGGCTCGGGCTGCTGGTGCCGAGGATCTCCGGCGGTGCCGACGTTCCGGCCCGTTCGGTGGTCGACATGCTGCTGGCTCTAGGCGTGGGTGTCCTCGGTGCGGTGACGATCATCTTCTCGCTGCTGTTCCTGGTGGTGCAGTGGGCGCACACCAACTTCACGCCGCGTCTGACACTGTTCCGCGAGGCGCCGATCGTGTGGCGGACCTTCGCTTTCGCCATCGGCCTCACGGTCTTCTGCGTCACGGCGGCCCTGACGATCGGCAGCCGCTCGCATGTGTCGGTGGCCGTGCCGGCTCTCACCGCGGTCCTGCTCCTGGTGCTGCTGGCGCTGTTGCGTGTCCTGCAGTTGCGGGCTCTCGTCTCCATTGAGCTCGCCCCGGTACTTCGTCTGATCACCGAACGCGGAGGCACTGCCCTCGACGTTCTCTACCCGTCAGATGGCCTCACAGCAAGGTCCGCGCCTGCCGCGGATTCGGTCCTCGCCCCGATGGTCTCGACAGTCACCTGGCCGAACGCCCCGGCCGTGCTGCAGCAGATCGACGTGGAACGACTGCTGAAGGCCGCGCACGCCGCGGGTGCGGTCGTCGTGCTGGGCAGCCCGCCCGGGTCCACGCTGCGCCGCGGGGCGGCGGTCGCCGATGTGCACGGCTCCGCGCTGCCGGATACCGCTGTGCTGGGCGCGCTGGTGACCGGGGTCCAGCCGACCTTCGATCAGGACCCGATGCTCGCGTTCCGGCTGCTGGCCGACGTAGCACTTCGGGCTATGTCCCCGGCGGTCAATGACCCCGCCACCGCCGTACAGGCACTTGACTGCCTGGAGGACCTACTCGGCGGGCCCGCAGCGAGACGCACCCACCAGGGGGGTCCCCTGCGCGTCGCCGGTCCGGACGGTCAGGTGCGGGTGGTGATCGCGCGGCCGGCCTGGAAGGACTTCGTCCACACGGGCCTGGACGACGTCATCGCAGCGGGGATGAACTCCCCCATGGTCCTGGCCCGGATCCGGACCCTGCTCGGGCGGCTGGCCGGAACGGCCCCGCCACCGGGCCAGGCTCTGCTGGCACACCGCCTCGCATGGGTGGAGACCGAGTTCGCCGAACGGTTTCCCGTCTTCTGGCGGGAAGCCACGGCAGAGGCCCGGTAGTGGTGCCTGAACGCCCGGACGCCCGGACGCCCGGACGTGACGTTCGGGGGCTTTCCGGTCGGCGGCTCCCCCGCCCGGGGCTGCCGCTCCGGTCAACTCCGGTCGGACGGACGCTCGATGAGCCGGCCGGCGGGGTTCTGCATGGCTCGGGCGGGGCCGGCGGCCGGGGCGCCCGCGGCCGTTCCCTCGCCGGGACCCGCGGCGACGAGACGGCCGCGCAGGTAGGTGGCGCGGACCACGCCGTGCCGGGTGCGGCCGGCGTACGCGGTGATCGGATTGCGGTGGTGCAGCCGGGCCGGGTCGACGGTGAAGGTCCGCTCCGGGTCCAGCACCGTGAAGTCGGCGTCGCGGCCGGCCGCGATCGCGCCCTTGGCGGCGTCGAGACCCGCCAGCCGGGCCGGGCCCGCCGACATCCAGCCGGCCACGTCGGCGAGGGTGTGCCCGCGGCGGCGGGCCTCGGTCCACACGGCGGGCAGGCCGAGTTGGAGCGAGGAGATGCCGCCCCAGGCGGCGG
Organism: Streptomyces sp. NH27; assembly: GCF_056859195.1. NCBI lineage: Bacteria > Bacillati > Actinomycetota > Actinomycetes > Kitasatosporales > Streptomycetaceae > Streptomyces > Streptomyces sp. NH27. The sequence goes on along the minus strand of NZ_JACEGK010000186.1, from coordinate 3,255 downwards.
CGAAGTCCCCGGTGTCCTTGTGCTTGAGGTCGATGGTGGAGGGCGAGTGGTCGGAGACCACGCAGTCGATGACGCCGTCGGCGAGCGCCTGCCACAGCAGGTCCTGGTTGGCGGCCTCCCTGATCGGCGGGCAGCACTTGAACTCCGTTGCCCCGTCCGGGACGTCCTCGGCGGTGAGGGTGAGGAAGTGCGGGCAGGTCTCGACGGTCAGCCGCGCCCCGTCCCGGCGGGCGGCGGCGATCAGCGGCACCGCGCTCGCGGCGGACAGGTGCAGGATGTGCACCCGGGTGCCGCGCTCCGCGGCCAGTTCGATCAGCCCGGCGATGGCGCGGTCCTCGGCGGCCGGCGGCCGGGAGGCGAGGAAGTCGGCGTACTTCGGGCCGCCGCGCTGCGGGGCGCCCTCGATCAGCCGCGGGTCCTCGGCGTGCACGATGAGCAGGCCGTCGAAGCGCGCCAACTCGTCCATGGCCTCGGCGAGTCGGGCCCGGTCCAGATGCGGGAACTCGTCCACGCCGGAGGGCAGCAGGAAGCACTTGAAGCCGAAGACGCCCGCGTCGTGGAGGGCCTTGAGGTCGGCGGTGTTGCCGGGTACCGCGCCGCCCCAGAAGCCGGTGTCGGTGTGCACCCGGCCGCGGGCGGCGGCGCGCTTGACGTCGAGGTGCGCGGCGGTGGTGGTGGGCGGCACGCTGTTGAGCGGCATGTCCACGACGGTGGTGATGCCGCCGGCCACGGCGGCCGCGGTGGCGGTGGCGAAGCCCTCCCACTGCGCGCGGCCGGGGTCGTTGATGTGCACGTGGGTGTCGACCAGGCCGGGCAGCAGCACGTCGTCGCCGAGGTCGGTGCACCGGGCGCCCGGCGGCAGCGGCGCGTCGTGCGGCAGCACCGCGGTGATCGTGCCGGCCATGAAGACCACCGCCGCGGGGCGTTCGCCCTCCGGGGTCACCACGCGCGTCGAGCGCAGCACCTGCTCCTCCACCACACGGCCTCCGTCGTCGGGGAAAATTCAACGTTCTGTTGACGGCCATGGTGGGTATCGTTCCCCGGGACGTCAAGGGCGGTAGGATTCCACAGAGCGAAAATCCGCTTCCGCCAGCGGCGGGCGCCGGGGCTGCGGTCCCGCCCGGGCGGACCGCCGCGAGGGTCCACCGCGAACGAGGAGAACGTACGTGCCTGCTGACCGCACCGGAGGCGTCCAGTCGCTTGAACGCGCCTTCGACCTGCTGGAGCGGATGGCCGACGCGGGCGGCGAGGTCGGACTGAGCGAACTGTCGGCCAGCAGCGGGCTGCCGCTGCCGACCATCCACCGCCTGATGCGTACCCTGGTGGACTGCGGCTACGTCCGCCAGCAGCCGAACCGGCGATACGCCCTCGGGCCCCGGCTGATCCGGCTCGGCGAGAGCTCGTCCCGGCTGCTGGGCACCTGGGCCCGCCCCTACCTGGCGGAACTCGTCGACGCGACCGGCGAGACCGCGAACATGGCACTGCTCGACGGCGACGAGGTGGTGTACGTCGCGCAGGTGCCCTCCCGGCACTCGATGCGGATGTTCACCGAGGTCGGACGGCGGGTGCTGCCGCACTCCACCGGCGTCGGCAAGGCGCTGCTGGCGCAGGTCCCGCCGGAGCAGGTGCGGGCGCTGCTCGGGCGGACCGGGATGCCGGCCGCGACCGAACACACCATCACCGACCCGGACGCGTTCCTCGCCGAACTCGACCGCATCCGGGGTCTGGGCTACGCCGTCGACGACAACGAGCAGGAGACCGGGGTGCGTTGCCTCGCGGTCACCGTGCCCGACTCCCCCACCGCCGCGGCCATCTCCATCTCCGGCCCGGCCGGGCGGCTGACCGAGGCGGCCACCGACAAGATCGTGCCCGTACTGCACGACGTGGCACGGCAGTTGGCGCGGGCGCTGGCGACCTGAGACCGGACCCGCCACCCGGCCGCACGCCGGGCTCGGCACGGCCGGCACCGGTCGGGCGCGGCCGGCAGCGCGGTTGGCAGTGCGGCCGTCAGTACGGCCGGGCCTGCGCTCGGGGTCACGGCGGGGCGAGCCGTTCGACGGCCTCGCGCAGCGCGTCGAGCGGGGCGGTCAGCGCGCGGACCGAACCGATCACCGCCGCGACCAGAAGTAACGAATGGCGGATCCGCTCGGAGTCCGCCGGGCCGGGCGCCCGGTCCACGGCGCCGGCCACGCGGGCCAGCGCGTCGAGTTCGTCCTCGGCGACGGCCCGGTCGGGCAACATCGGCCGATACGCGATCAGTTCCCGGCGCATGCGTCCGACCGCGTCCGCCAGGTCCGCGCCCGGCCCGCTGCCGACCGTACCGCCGCGCCCGTTCTCGAGCACCTGCGACTCCCCCACCACCACGTACACCCCACCCTCGCGTCGGATCCCACCCGGGCGCTTCCCCGCCACGGCTCGCCCCGGGGCCGATCAGTTAACGCGACTTGACCCTCATTGCGCCACTCCGTCGGCAATATTCGCGCGTATTCCGGTACCGGGCGCGGAGCGCTCCGCCACCGCGTGCCAGACCGTGAGGTCGAACACCGCGGCCGCGTGCGGAGTCTGACGGAACGGAACCTGACGGAACGTCACCATCGCGGTGGTGGCGCCGTCGACGGACCGCACGCACAGCCGCGTACCCTCGCGCAGCGAGCCGGCGTCGACCGACTTCACCTGGACCGCGCGGGCCGACCGGCAGGTGGCGGCGGTCGACGGGCTCCCGGCGGCGACCAGGGCGAGGATGTCGCGGGAGCGGTCCACGGTGAACGCGGAGGCGTCCCCGGTGAACCCGAAGTCACCGCTGTACGCGCCGGAGCTGATGGTCGGCGGGTCGGCGCGCAGTGACATTCCGTCACCGGCGGGCAGCCGCAGCTGCTGGTACACGAAGCCGCTCTCCGGCGGTGCCCCGGTGGCGTCTCCGCCGGGCGGCGGCGACGTCGGCGCGGGCGACGCCGGAGACGACAGGGAGGGCGACGGCTGTGGCGCACCGGCCGCCGGTGGCCGTGCTCCCATGCTCGGCTTACCTCCGCCGTCTCCCGAGGACAGCGCGACCGCGGCGGTCGCCACCACCGCGAACCCGGCGACCGCGGCGACCACTCCGACCGCCTTCCGCCGCTTCCTCGGCAGCGGCAGCGGCACATGCACGTACGGCGCCCGCGGCCACTGCTGCGGGTGCCACAGGTACCCGCCGTGCGGTGCCCCCGCGGCGGGCCCGTTGTGCGGCGGGCCGGGCCGACCGGGCGCCGGGGCGTGCGC
>NZ_JACEGK010000185.1:0-13442 GCF_056859195.1 Streptomyces sp. NH27 | reverse complement strand
CGGACGGGGCCGGGGCGGGGCCGGGGTACGGGTGGTCCTGGGCCTGCCATGATCGTCTCAGCGTTGTCCCACGGCGGCCTTCGCCCTGGGCCGGCCGGTCAACGGCTGTCCTCTTTACGGCGCAGCCGCCACGCAGCCGGGGATCCACCGTGGGCCAGGACCACCCCGGTGACCGTCCCGACCCCCAGCAGCACCGCCCACACATGGTGTGCGCAGGCCCAGCGCGGGTGTCCCGGAGGGACGAACAGCGCAGCCTGGTCGGGCAGCAGCACGGCAGCGATCACCAGCAGCACGAGCCCTGGCGCCGCCACCATCGCCCCGTGCTCCCCCTCGGTGAAGCGCAGCCCCAGTGCGGCCAGAGCCAGTGAGGTCACCACGAGTGCCGCTGCTTCCAGTGCCAGCCCACCCCAGGGGAAGAGCGCACGTGCCTCGGGCGCCACCGCCAGGCGGGCCAGGGCCGCGACAGCCACCCAGATCGCGCACGCGGCCAGGAACACGGGCACTGTACGTACAGCGCGCTGGAGCAGCCGCGTCACCGGGACGACCACGGTTGTCGGGGCGGCCGGGTCATCGAGTGCGAAGCCGGCGCCGAGTGCCACGGCGACGGCGCCCACCCTGCTCAGCATGGCCCCACCGGGCAGCCCCAGTTCGGCGCCGACCAGCATCGGCACGGCTGCTGTGAGCAGGCCGACGAACCCGCCCAGCAACAGCGGAATGCGCGGCGCCAGTCGCAGCGAGGGGCGAAGCAGGCTGGACACCAGCCGTGCGGTGGGCACCTTCGTGCGCGACCCGGTGGCGACCGGGGCCGGTCGGGTCAGCAACCCGCCACCTGTTCAGAGGCGGGGAGGGCTGCCGGGGCCCGGGCGCCGAGCAGTTCGGCCGCGCGGTCCACCGAGGTTCCGGGCGCGGTCAACTCGGCCCAGTTCTCCGTGATCGCGGCCTTGCTGCGCCGGGTCGATCGGTCGATCAGGTCGGAGGCGAGCGACGAGGCACGGGTTTCGAAGGAGAGCCCTGCGGCCGAACCGAGCAGGGGCAGAGTGATCCCGCCCCCGAAGGTCCGGTCGTATGTCGAGCGCAGCGCATCCCGGGTGCCGGGGGTGGCCTCGCCGGCCAGCCACAGTACGAGCACCGCACGGGACCCGCACACCATGGACAGTTGGGGTTGTTCGGGGACCTTGCCGGTGACGACCCGGTAGGCGAATTCCGTCGCGAATTCGGTCACCGCATCGCTCTCGCGGTCGCCGCCGGCCGCCCCGTCGCTCCAGTCCGTACCGACCGTCACCGCGCCGGGAGTTCCGGCTGCGATGTCGTCACGGGCCCAGGAATCCAGCGGTGCCGCCGCTCCGCTGCTGGTGGTGCCCGCCAAGGGGAAGACCCGCTGGCGGACGGCGTACCCGGAGCGCGGCACGCCTTGTGGCGCGTACCGCAGCACGCCTTGGCTGACCTTCGCCCACTGCGCGGTCCACTTCTCGAAGCCGGGGAAGGCGCAGTAGCTGATGCCGCTCCGCTTGACGCAACTCTGGTGTGCGGCCGGATGCTCGGTGAACGCGGCGCGCTTGTCGGCGACCGAGGACGAGATCCCGCTGGTCTGCAGGAACCCGGCGGCCAGCACCCCCGCCAGGGCGACAGCGGCGAGCGTCCGCCAAGCGGTGCTCCGGCCACCCCCGGCGCGCATCACCGCCACCGCGGAGAGGAGAACCACCAGGGCCCCCAGCCAGAGGAGATGAGCTGCCGCCGGGCGGTTCACCAGAGCGGTCGGGAGTGGGGCCGCGTTCGCGTTCTCGAACGCCAGAAGTCCGAGCCACCGCCAGCGGGAGCCCGTGGCGATCGCCCCCGCGAAGGTCAGCGCACCCAGCCCGGCCAAGGCCGTCGGAGCGATCGCGCCCGCCGTGGCGAACGTCGACAGCAGTACGCCGACAACGCCGGCCAGCAGCACGCAGAACGGGCCGGCCAGCAGCTCCCACGGACGCACCTCGCCCACCGCGCCGGGCTGTGCGGACAGGTACCCGATCCGAGCCACCGTCAACAGCAGCGAGAGCCCTGCCGCGGGCAGGAGCGACAGCAGATGGGCGTGGACCCGCTGGGCCCGGCCGACGACCAGCACCTCGTACGTCGGCTCGGTCGAGTGGCGATGCGAGCGCAGCGCGCCCTGGTTGGCGGCCAGCAGGACTCCGGCGGCCACCAGCAGCAGTGGCAGGTGGATGGACGAGGACTCGTCCTGCAGTACAGGGAACCGGTGGGCACGGTCACCCGTGGCCAGGTCGTAGAGCCAGGGTGCCGCGTAGAGCGCGGTGGCAGCCGGCAACGCCGGGTGCCGCAGCAGGCGTACGGACTCGACCCGGGCCAGCGCGAGGGTCGCCGACCGGCCGCGCGGGGGCGTGCTCGGTGCGGGCCGTGGTCGGTCCAGGATGTCGTGTGCGCTGCCGGAAGTGGCCGGAGGCTTCATCGCGGTGTCCCCCGGTCCGCCACGGGAGTTCCGTCGAGAAGCAGCAGATAGCCGTCTTCCAGGGTGGGGGCGACCAGATCGGCCCCCGGCGGGGGACTGCCGATATTGCGGAAGGTGCCCTCCCCCGTACGCCAACCGGCCAGCGCGGCTGTGTCCTTCGCGCCGCTCGACCAGACTCGTCCCGCCGCGACCGCCACAAGTTCCGAAGGCAGTCCCTGGAACTTCACCACACCCTTGTCGAGCACGATCACCCGCCGACACAGGGCGGAGACGTCCTCGGTCTGGTGGGTGGACAGCAGGACCGTCCGGCCCTCGCCGAGGTCCGCGACGAGTTCCCGGAACCGCAGGCGCTGTTCCGGGTCCAGGCCCACCGTGGGCTCGTCCAGGATGAGCAGATCGGGGTCGCCGAGGATGGCTGCGGCCAGCGCGACACGCTGCCGCATGCCACCGGACAGCGCCTTGATCCGTTTGCCGCGCTGGTCGGAGAGGCCGACCGCTTCCAGGGCTCTGAGCGTCTCGCTGCGACGTACCTTGCGGTCGGTCATCTCTTTGAGAATCGCGACATAGTCGACGAATTCCAGTGCGGTGAAGTGGAGATGGAATCCGGGGTTCTGCGGGAGGTAGCCGAGGCGACGACGGATGGCCAGCTTCCCCTCGCCGCTCCGGGGGTTCTCGCCGAGCACGGACAGATCACCCCGGTCCGCGGGGATGGCCGTGGCGAGCACCCGGAGAAGGGTCGTCTTGCCCGCCCCGTTCGGCCCCAACAGCCCGGTTACACCTGGCAGTAGCCGGAACGACGCACGGTCGAGCGCCGGGCGCCCCCGGTAACTCACCGAAACTGCGCGGACGTCCACTGGACTGCCCCGATCGGGCATCGGTATTCCCCCTGGATGTTGATCGAAAGCGGGCGGGCCCGCCGAGATGTGGCAGACGTGGGCGGTCAGGCGGACAGGCGGTGGAGGTTCCACCGTGGGCCCTGATCGAACCTGTGGCGCTGGACGGCGACGAAACCGATGGCCGCCAGCGTCATGAGCACGGCCACGCCCTGCCCCGGGACGGTGAGCAACAACGACCGGGTGGTGCTGCCCTGCCCGGCGAGCCCGGCCGCCACCAGCCAGGCCGCGCCCGTCGCCCGGGCCGCGACTCCCGGACCGAGGAAGGCGGACAGCGCGAGGGTCAGGGACGTCACGGCGAGCGAGGGCGCCAGCCAGCCGAAGAGCAGCAATCCCTGTACCGGCAGCGCCAGGGTCACCAGCGCGCTGAGCACGGTGCTCGCGAGCAGCACGGTGGTACTGCGGAAGAGGATCAGTCGCAGGCTGTGCATCGGGGTCACCAACCCGAGCTCGTACATCGGGTCGAAGGCCGTACCGTACGACAGGGCCACACCCGCCGACGGGATCAGCGGCGCGACAACGAGCAAGAGGGTGGCGGAGGCGCCCGGCGAGAACTGGGCGGCACACACGGTGAAGAGCAGGGTGACCAATGAGGTGCCCCACCAGGACCGCCGGAGTACCGGGGTCGCCATCGCCAGCCGGGCCATGTGATCCGGGACACCAAGACCTACCAGGACTCGTTCGGCCAGGCTCCGGGACGGCGTGTCCAGTGCCTCGGAGAGCAACTTCCATCCGGCGTCGGTTCGTTGATCCGGGAACTCCCGGGCGAGCAGCTCCCGGCAGGCGGCGCACCGGTCGAGATGGCACTCGGCCGCCACGAATCGGTCAGTCGGCAGCGAGCCCTGGACGTAGGCCGTGATCTCCCCCGCCAGGAGGTGCGCGGATTCCCCGCTCATGCCAGTTCCTCCCGCAGCCGCCGTCGCGCCCGGTTTGCCCGGGACTTGACGGTCCCCTCGGGGATCTTCAGCACCGCCGACGCCTCCTTGGTAGTCATGCCGTCCAGCACGGTGACGGTGAGCACGGTCCGCAGGTCGGCGGGCAGTCGGCCGATCGCCGCGCCGAGTTCGCCATGGGCGATGTCCTCCAGGGCCACTTCCTCGGCTGACGGCGATCGCTCGTCACGGTCCCGGAACCGTATGAGGAGCTTCTGGAGGCGCTGTCGCGAGCCGTGGCTGCGCGTCGAGTCCGCCAATCGGCGGGCGCAGATCCGCCACAGCCAGCCGGCCACGTCAGCGTTCTCCCGCTGCTGGTACCGGGAGGCGCCGCGCCAGACACTGACGAACGCCTCCTGGACGACGTCGTCCACCAGCGCCGCGTCCGCGCAACGGTACCGAAGCCTGGTGGTCAACCATGGAGCGTAGTGACGGTAGAGCAGCTCGAACGCAGCCCGGTCGCCGTCTGCCACGGCGCACAGCAGCATCGCGTGCTCCTCGTCCTGCTCCATCTCGCTCGCCACACCCACTGATCGTCATCACCGCCTCCGGCGGTTCACTCCTGGCGCGACTATTTCGCCGACAGGTGCGCCCCGCGGGCAAGTTCAACCGAGCCCGGGTCTCACACGCACACGCGAGAGGAGGAGCGCACAGCGGACGGGCCGTCAATTCGCCATGCGGGCAAATGGTTTCGACCAGCCCCTTCTCGTCGTTGGCGACGAACGGCCGCCGCTCCCACTCTGGAGACTCACTCACCGCTGATGTATCGGCGGTGGCCATCTTCCCTCCCTGACATCGTTGGGTGAGACGTCGAGTGGTCACAGTTCCGGCTGTGACGGCCGGCAGCCGCAGTGCGTCGAATGATCATCACGCGGCCGGATGGGGACGGCCGCCCCACCACCAACCCGGTGAACGTACGTGGTCAGAACAACTCCCATGTGCCCGCGACTCGACATGCACGACCCAGCGCAGCCCCGCTACCTGCGAACGGTGCGAAGGCGCCGCTGTGTGTCTCTGGCTGGATCAGCTTCGGCCAGTTCGTTGGCCACCGCGATGACCTGGTCCGCGAGGGAGCTGGTGCGGCGCGGTTTCGCCCGGCTGTCGATCGACGAGGAGGTCTGGCGACGGCTCGGGCAGCGCGACGCCGGGCTGGTGCTGGGAGTTGAAGCGTACGACCGGCTCAAGGAAGAGGTCCGCCGCGAGCAGCGGCAGGAACTGGTCGAGTTGATGCGGGCCGGGCGCGACGTGGTGGTGGACTACAGCTTCTGGAGCCGCGCCGCCCGCGACGACTACAAAGCGCTGATCGAACACCACGGTTGCCGTTGGGAGTTGGTCCACCTCAAAGCCGACCGCGCCACGCTGCAACGCCGCCTCGACCTACGGAACGGTGTGGAGGGCGCCAACGCCGTCACGGTGGATGAGGCGCTGTTCGACCGCTACATGACCAACTTCGAGGAGCCGAACGGAGAGGGCGAGCAGGTCGTCACGCAGTCCCCGACCTGAGTTGAGGATCTGGACCCCTTCGTCGGATGGTGACCGTCCGGACGGGGAACGCACCCCGGAGCATGGCCGCGCCCCGGCCGGCCGGGGCCGGACACGGGGCGCAGCGCGTGGGTGCGAGGTCGGTCAGTCCGTCAGTTCAGGTCCAGATGTCCCAGCCCTGGAAACCGTTGTCCTGAGAGGTTCCGTTGCAGGTGTAGCCCCGCAGGAGGTCACCGTTGTTGGGTCCCGCGTTGGAGTCGTCCAGGCAGCGGCCGGTGGCCGCGTTCTGGAGCACCTGCTCGTAGTAGCCCTTCGCGGTCGTGCGGTTGACGATCCGCCAGCCCTGCCAGCCGGCACTGAAGCTTTGCGTGAGGCAGGGGAAGCCGCGCAGGTAGTCGCTGCCGTCCGAGTGGCTGGAGTCGTCCAGGCACAGTCCGGTGGCGCCGTTCTGGAGCTGGGCGTAGCCGTTGGCCAGGGCGATCGCCTTCCATTTCTGCCAGCCCCCGTCGTAGTTGCTTTGACCGCAGGCGAACCCGCGCAGCAGGTTGCCGTCCGCGACGTTGGCGTCGGACGAGTCGTCCACGCAGCGGCCGGTGTTGTTGTTGCCGCCGAGCTGGTAGCCCGGACTGTTGACGTCCCACCGGTCGATGTTCCCGTACGCCTGCGCGGTGCCGCCGGTGGCGGCGATCCCACCGAGGACGAGCGTCGCGGCGAGGGCGCCTTGCACGGCGCGTTTGGTGATGGTTCGCATGGCAGTTGAACCCCCGTGTGCGTGCGGAGGGCAGTCCTGATACTTCCCCCCGTCCACGGCGAGCCTACGGTCGTCCGCCAACGTGCCAAGGAGGCGAAATCAAGCCAAAGTGTCACCTTTGCGAAGATTTCAAGGACCAGCCGACCACGGTCGGGCCTCCCCCACCGGCCGCTCCGGCGACCGGGCATCGCCGCCCATCGGCCCCATTCCTGGGGCTTCGGCTTCCCTGGCGGTGTTCGGTGCGACGCCGCCCGGGGCCGTTCGGCTTCTTACAGGCCGCCGCGCTTGCTGGGGAATGTCTTCAGGACCGCCTCGACCTTGTCCGGGTGGTCGGGGTCGTTCGGGTTGAAGTCGACGCGCTGGCGGATACCACCGCGGAAGTCCACGTGGTAGGTCGTGCCCTTGACCTCCAGTTGGCTGTTGATCGCGAGCATCGAGGAGGGGATCTCCGCGCCGATAGGCGGCAGCAATCCGCCGGCGCGGGTGGAGGCGTCGTCGGCGGGGGCGGTGGCGTCGTCCCGGAGCTGGCGCGGCGTGTGGGTGAGCATGCGCTGGGAGATGCCGGGGATCTGGCGCTGCAGGTCGGTGTAGCGCAGTGGGCCGTCGTCCAGGACGGCGGTGATCAGCATGCCCCACTCGTCGCCGACCCGGTCGAGGACCTGCCGGATGAAGGCCATGTGTCCAGGGCATCCCGCTGCTCCTGCTCACACCGCCGGCCGTCGTCCAGGCCGTGCTGCCGGAGTGGAAGGAACGCGGCGACGACGCATTGCTGATGACCACCGGCGCGACCGCGGTTCACCCCATGCCGAAGGCGAGCGGGGTCGGCCCGCTGATGGCCGCCGCCCGAAACTGGCTCTACTCCCTTGGGTCAGGCGAGGGCGAACTCGCCGGCCTTCACACCCGCCACGAAGCAGGCGAACGCGGCGGCGGGGAAGGCCAACGCCGGACCGCTCGGGTCCTTGGAATCACGGACGGGGACCACCCCGCGAGTAGTAGCGAGGTTGGCGGCGACCTCGATGCAGGCACCACCGTTCTCACTGTATGAGGACGTAAACCAGCGCGGAGTTTCGGTCGTCACGGACTGCCCTTTCGTAGCCGGTTGATCACGGCCACCGACGCCGCCGGCGACAGCGCATCGGCCTGTAGTTGATGGTAGGCCGTCAACATGGCAAGCACGAACGGGGTTTCACGTTCAAAATGTCCCCGCTGGGCAGACTCGGCGTACGAGATGAGCGAGCGATCCGGCAGGGTCAAGAGGTAGACGGGCAGACTGAGCGATCGACGGACCCCCATGCTGAACGGTGCCACTTGGACCACCGTGTTCGGCAAGTCGGCGAACTCAACCAGCCATGCGAGCTGGGCGTCCATGATCGCGCTGTCCCCAATCGGTCGTCTGAGGCAGCTCTCGTCGAGCACCACGAAAACCAGGGGAAGCGGTACCCGGTCCAAGGACGCTTGGCGCTGTGCGATGAGCGCGTTGCGTTCGTCTCCTTGCTCGGGGGTGATCGCACCGCTCTTGACGGTTCCCGCCGTGAGCGCTGCCGCGTAGTCCGGGGTCTGGAGCAACCCCGGTATGACGCCGACTTCGTACAGCCTGATCTCCGCCGCTTTGGCCTCGTGTGCGACGAACTCCGGAAACCCTTCCAGCAAGGCGTCCGAGCGCACGGCCCTGCCCTGGCGTTCGAGTTGGTCGCCCGTCCCGAGCACCTTGTCAGCAATGGTCGTGAAGCGGGGAATTGGAGGACGGCGGCCAGTTTCGACGGCTGAGATATGCGTGCCCGAGTAGCCCATGCGCTCGCCCAGCTCGTCCTGCGTCCACCCGCGCTCGTCCCGCAGCCTGCGCAGACGCTCACCGAACGCCGCAACTGAGTGGTTGTCGGCGCGGGAGTTGTACGCGAGCGAACTGGCCTACCGGCGGCAGCAGTCCGGCAGGACGCTGATGGAGCTCGCGGCGTTGTGCATGTACGAACAGTCCTACCTGCACCGGCTGGAGCGGGGGCAGCGCCTCGGCACCGTCGAGGCGGCCACGGCGCTGGACAAGGTGTACGGCACGGGGACGCTGCTGGTGAGGTTGCGCAAGCCCGCGACCCGCAGACATGGACCGCGCAACTGGAACACCTCATCGAGGCCGCCCAGCAGCCGTACTGGCCGAACACACCGTGAACGCGCTGTCGTAGCGCCCCCAGCCGTGAACGGCGCACACGGCGACCAGGCCGTGTTGCACGCACTCACCAGGCGCGAACGTGACACCCACCACGCCTTGCGCGTGCTGTAGGCAGTCTCCATCTGGCTGAGCACGGGCCGGGCGAGGGGACTCAGCGGGCGGGAGCCGGCTCGGACGACGGCCGCCACTCCCGCCTGATCAGACCGTAGACCCACGAGTCAGAGACCTCGCCGTTGACGACGCAGTCTTCGCGCAACGTCCCTTCACGCACGAAGCCGAGCTTCTCCAGCACGCGGGCACAGGCCACGTTGCGCGTATCGGCCTCGGCTTGGACGCGATTGAGATCCAGGGTGTCGAATGCCCACCGCAGCAGAGCGCGCGCGGCCTCGGTCGCGTAGCCGTGGCCCCACGCCGCATCGACGAAGCAGTAGCCCAGCGACGCGCTGCGGTAGTCCGGGTTCCACCTGGTCAGGCTGCACCATCCGATGAACGCCCCGTCGGGGACACGATCGACTGCCAGCCTCGCCCCGGTGCCCTCCCGAGCCATCTGCCCGCAAGCCGTGATGAACCGCTCGGCGCGCACGCGTTCGGTCCACGGTGGCGCGTCCCAGTAGCGCAGCACGTAGGCGCTGCTGTGCAGCGCGAAGAGGTCGTCCGCATCCGCGTCATCGAAGGGACGCAGTCGAAGGCGAGCGGTGTGCAACGAGGGGGCCGGCAGCGACATACTCACGTTCCATCCTGTGATCGGTGGCCGATCAATCAGACATCCGCTACCGGGCACTCGCAATGGGTTTTCCCGGCGGGCCGGCAGAACGACGTGAGTGGGCCCGTCGACCGGCCGGGAGTCTCCCCCGCCACACGATCAGGGTCCTTCCGCGGCGGTGTTGTCGGCCGCGTTGTCGGCGGCGAGCCACCCTGTCGGGTTGCCGCAGTCGAAGTACCGGCCGGTGACCGGGTGGACGAGGACGTTGTGGTCGCGGGCGAACGCCTCGATGGCGTCGGTCGCCTGGTACTCGCCGGTGGCCGACGACGGCGTGAGCTTCTCGAAGTACGCGGTCGCGTGCCCGGGCGGGATGCCGCGGCCTGGTCGGCTGCGAGTTTACCGAGGCGGGATGCGGGCAATCCGGGCGAGCTGTCGTGTCGTCGGTTTCGCTGCGGCGCGGGGAGCAGATTGTGGTGAGAACCGCGGAAGAGCCCGCAAATCCAGGTGCCCCCCTCCAGACCGCCCCGGTAGCGTGCGCCGGTATGACATCGGAACTGGAACGCCCCCCACTCCAAGCGGACGAACGCACCGCGCTCATCGGCTGGCTGGACCTGCAGCGGCAGATCCTGCGCTGGAAATGTGAGGGACTGAGCGACGAGGACGCGCACCGCTCGGTCATCCCGACCTCACCGGCCATGACGATGGCCGGCCTCATCTCCCATATGCGCTGGACCGAGCAGATGTGGCTGGAGGTGGTGTTCCTCGGCGGCGACAAGAAGCAGAACCCGGCGTTCGACGAGTCGAGCGAGGACGCCGACTGGCACACCGACGGCCGCCCCCTCACCGAACTCCTCGCGGAATACGAGGCTCAGTGCGCCCGCAGCAATGAGATCGTCGCCGCGGCCACCCTGGACGACGTCGGCCGCCACCCCGACTTCCGCGACGGCAGCGCCAACCTCCGCTGGATACTGATCCACCTCGTCGAGGAGACGGGACGGCACGCGGGGCACGCGGACATCGTCCGGGAGTTGCTCGACGGCGCGAAGGGCTACTACTAGCGCGGCTCCCGTACAGCGGACCCCTTCTCCCAGGAGCCAGGCCAACACGACGCCTCACGACCCATCGCGGGAGAGCCCGTAACCCTTCACCCGAGCCAGCAGGCCGTAGGTGTGGATGAGATTCGCCGGGGGTGACGCGGGATCCGTCACCGGGTCCGGGCGCCACTCGCTGATGCCGACGATCCCGGGGTCGATGATCTCCATGCCGGCAGCCCGGCGCGTGACGTCGCTACTCTTCGCCGTCGCGCCAGTGCAGCCGTGAGCGCGGTGCGGCTCAGCGCAGCGTGACCTCCAAGGTGGCGCCGTAGGTGTGGCGGGTGGTGGCCTCGATGCGGGTGGCGCCGTGGGAGCGGGTGACGCGGACCCCGTCGGCGGCGGAGACCACCCGCAGCCGGCGGCCGCGCAGCAGCACCGTGACGGTGTCCCGTGTGGTCGTGGGGTCGGCCACGGAGACGGTGGTGGTGCCGTCGTGCTGCTCGCGGACGAGTACGGAGGCGGGGCCGTCGATCTCCAACTCACCTGTGCGGTGCGGCCCTTGGGCGAAGGCGTTGGCGGCGGTGATGCCCAGGCCCGCGTGGCGTACGGCCTGGAAGGCGGTGGAGTTGGCGAGCACCGACAGCGGACCGGGCCGCCCGTGGGCACCGTGTCCGCCATGGGCGCCGCCAGATCCGTACGCCCGCAGCGCGCTCTCCGTCGCGCCCGGCACCACCGCGTACGCGAACGAGGTGGGCGCGGCGCCGGCCGGCTGGTCGCGGCCGACCGAGAAGACCTGCTTGGTCACGGCGGTGTCGGGGTTGGAGGTGCGGATCGCCCGCCGGCTGCGGGTCACGGTCTCCAGGCCCACCCGGACCTGCGCGTGCGGGTCATGGCCGGGGGCGTCGAGCAGGACGTATCCGATCGCGGTGCCCTGCCCGCCGTCGGTGTAGCGCAGCCACGCCAGCGGGGCCGTGCCGGGGCCGGTGAAGGGAGTGCCGTCGCGCAGTTGGCCGGTGACGCTCACCGGGTCGGCGGGTGCGGCGATGCGGGTGTCGAAGGTCGTGGTCACCGCGCGGCCCGCGCCGACGCCCGTACCGTCGCCGACGCCCGCGGCGAGCACCACGACCTCGTCGTCGAACAGGTACCAGGACTTGGTGGCCCGCGCGTTGCGGTAGGCGACGAAGTCGGCGGGGAGCAGGCCGACTTGGGCGGCCGCGTAGGCGGCGTCGTCGGAGAGCACCAGCCCGCAGGTGCCGTACGCGCCCGAACGCGCGCCCCCGGAATGGGCGTTGGTGGACAGCGGGAAGTAGACGTAGGTGTTCTGCGACTCCGACGACGAGGTGAACCCGGCCGCCGGGTTGTCGTACCACGCGGTGCCGTACAACTCCGGTACGGTCTCGCGGGTTTCGACGGGAGCGGTCACCCCGCCCAGCGCGTAGGGCGAGACGGCGGTGAAGTAGTCGACGCCGAACGCCTGCGTCTGGTCCTGGCCGGACAGGTAGAGGTAGTGCGCGCCCGCGCCCTGGAACCAGGGCATCAGGTTCTCGCCGCTCATGTACTCGTAGCCGCTGATCCGGGTGGAGCTGCGGGCGAGGGTGAACGCCCAGCCGGGGCGGCGGTGCACGACGCGGTCCATGGCGTGGAACGCCGAGTGCTGGGCGGGCGCGTTGAGGTCGGCGGCGGGTACGGAGGTGTCGGCGAGGATGTCGGCGTAGCGGGCGACGCTGACCGGGGAGACGAACGACGCCGGGTTCACCGGTGTCCGCGACTCCTGCCGGACGAACTTCGCGTACCCGGCGAGCGCGGCCGCGTCCGCGCCGGTGGTGTACGCCGACAGGTCCACCACGGACTCCACGACGGTGCCGACGTCGGCGTACCCGGTGCCGGTGCGGGAGACCGAGCGGCCCTTGACCGCCTCCATCATCCAGCCCTCGTAGATCAGCGGCGCGAAGCTGCCCACCACCCAGCCGTGCGCCGCCCCCACCAGGTCGGCACCCGCCAAGTAGCCGGTGCCGTCCAGGAGTTTGACGGTCTGCACGATCCGGGTGAGCAGCCCGGTGCCGTAGGAGCCGGTGTACGCGACGGACGCGTGCTGGAGATACGACCCGTCGGCGTAGAACCCGTCGGTGACGCCGTGTTGGAGGGCGTACGGGTCGATCGTGGCGAGCACCGTCTCCTGGTCCGCGACGGCCTTGGCGATCCGGGCGTCGTCGTCCAGCAGCGCGCCCTGCATGATCCGGTCGGTGGTGATGTCGGCGAGGTTGGCGCCGGTGTGGAAGCGGGAGTCGAGGTCCACGTCGCCGTCCTTGCCGGCGCGCAGGTAGGCGTCCATCGCGGCGACGTAGGTGGCGATGAGGTCCGGCCGGGAGGCGGCGACGGTGTCCTTGAGCAGGATCAGGGTCTTGGTGGCGTACTGCGAGATCGCGATCTCCCAGTTGAACCAGTTGCCGTAATAACCGCTCGCCTGGTCGCCGTAGTAGTGGTCGTAGAGCCACTGCAAACCGTCGATGACGCGCTGCTGCACGGCGGCGTCGTCCGCGAGGTCGGGGGCGCCGCCGGGCACGCGGGTGGCCAGCGCGATCTCGTACAGGTACTGGAAGGAGGAGGTGAGGTTGGTGTCGCTGGTGCCGAGGGCGAGGCCGCCGAACAGCTCGCCGCCGCCCGCCGCCGCGTCCATCGCGGTCAGCCGGGTGCGGGCGGTCGCGGCGATCGCGGCGACCTTGGCGGCGACGTCCGGCCGCGCGTTGGACTGCGCGGTGCCCGCGAACACGGCCACGGTGTTGGCCAGGACGGTCGCGCGGTCGGCGGAAGTGCCCGCGGAAGCGTTGGCGATGGCGTTGGCGTTGGCGGCGGTGCCGGCGGCCCACGCGCGGGACGGCTGCGCCGCGGCCATCAGGGCGGTCGCGGGCACCGCGGCGATCAGGGCACGACGGGAGATCTGCACGGCGGAACCCTCCAAAGGGCGGACGACAGAAAGCGCTTGCCGCATTCAAGCAAGACCCTTTCCGCATGTCACTAGGTTTCACACGATCATGAG
>NZ_JACEGK010000184.1:0-13477 GCF_056859195.1 Streptomyces sp. NH27 | reverse complement strand
GTCGGAGGGTCGTGAGACCCTTGAGGCGACAGGATCCCGACCGGAAAGCCGCATCCGTGACCGCCACTGACCGTTCCATCGAGCTGACCCGCGCCGCTGCCCAGGCGGCCGCCGACAAGCTCGCGCACGACATCATCGCCTACGACGTCAGCGATGTGCTCTCCATCACCGATGCCTTCCTGGTCGCCTCCGCGCCCAACGACCGGCAGGTCAAAGCGATCGTCGACGCGATCGAGGAGCACCTGCTCAAGGAGCTCGACACCAAGCCGGTGCGGCGCGAGGGCGAGCGGGACGGCCGCTGGGTGCTGCTGGACTACGTCGACATCGTGGTCCATGTGCAGCACTCCGAGGAGCGGGTCTTCTACGCGCTGGAGCGGCTGTGGAAGGACTGCCCCGAGATCGAGCTGCCCGCGGACGCGGTGGCCACCCGGGGCAAGGCCGCGGCCCACGCGGCGGCCGCGGAGGCGGCGGCCGACGCCGCCGAGCGCGAGGACGCGTGAGCGCGGAGTGACCGGCACCGAGCGTCCGGTTGGTTCCGACCGTCCGGTCGGTGCCGAGCATCAGGCCGGTTCCGACCGTTCGGCCGGCACCGACCGGCGTCGGCGGATCGTGCTGTGGCGCCACGGCCAGACCGCCTGGAACGTCGAGCAGCGCTTCCAGGGCAGCACCGACATCCCGCTGACCGAGACCGGCGTGGCCCAGGCCCGCCGGTCCGCCCGGCTGCTCGCCGCGCTCGCCCCCGACGCGATCATCTCCTCGGACCTGAGCCGGGCCGCCGAGACCGCGGCCGAGCTGGCCGCCCTCACCGGACTGCCGGTGACCCCTTACGAGGGCCTGCGGGAGACCTACGCGGGCGCCTGGCAGGGGCTCACCCACGCCGAGATCCTGGCCCGCTACGGCGAGCAGTACACCGCGTGGAAGCGTGGTGAGCCGGTCCGGCGCGGCGGCGGCGAGCTGGAGACGGAAGTCGCCGACCGCGCCGCGCCGGTGGTGCTCGCCGCCGCGGACAAGCTCGCCGACGGGGGAGTGCTCGTCGTGGTGAGTCACGGCGGCGCCATCCGCACCACCATCGGCCGCCTGCTCGGCCTGGACCCGACGAGCTGGGAGTCGCTCGGCGGCCTGTCGAACTGCTGCTGGTCGGTGCTGGGCGAGGGCGCGCGCGGCTGGCGGCTGACCGAGCACAACGCCGGCACCCTGCCGGAACCGGTGCTCGGCGACGACGCCTAGGTTCTGTCGTTCGGATCTGCGCGGCGTCGCTTCCTGGTGCCCGGGCGGGCCGTGCGGCCGATTTCGTTTCCGGCCCGTCCACCAGCTATGCTTCTTCTCGTCGCCGGGACAACCGGTCCGACGCGGGGCTGTAGCTCAGTTGGTAGAGCGCTTGCATGGCATGCAAGAGGTCCGGGGTTCAATTCCCCGTAGCTCCACAGGTAAGAGGGCGAGATCTTCTCCGCGGGAACGCGGATGGGTCTCGCCCTTTCTCGTGGCCCGGCTCCGCCCCGCCGAGGTCCGCCGTGTTCCGCCGAGGTCCGCTGACGTCCGCCCGGCGGGGGTCGATCAGCCGGCGGGGCCGGTCTGCCGGGCTCGTTCGGTACGTCCGACGCTTTCCGCCAGCGCCACCGACAGGCGCCGGCCGTGCCGCTCGCAGCCGACGATCGGGTCCTCGATCGCCCGCAGCCGCTCTATCTGCAACCGGTCCTCCTCCTCGACCGGCGTGTAGACCACGATCCGGTGCTCGGCCATGCCGTCGATGCTCAGCGACATGGAGGTCAAGTTGACGATGCCGACCTCCGCGTGCCGGAAGACCTTCACCCGGCGGCCCGGCGCCGCCACATTGCCGCTGGCCCACAGCTGCGCGAAGATCGGGCTCTCCTTGATCAGCAGCGCCACGAAGTCCTCCCATGCGGGCTCGCCGATGTGCCGGGCGTAGTTGCGGCGCAACTGCGCCACCATCCACGGCAGTTCGTCCGCGCTGTTCTTGAAGGTCGAGCAGCAGTCGGGGATCGTGAAGAGCTTGTACAGGACGTTGCGCTCCCAGCGTTCGACGAGCGCGGTCATCGGCCACAGGACGCGGTAGGTGGCGTTGGTGGCCTGCACGTCGTAGCGGGCGTTGTAGACGGCGGCCGGCAGCGGGTCGAGGGAGCCGAGGACGCCGAGCAACTCCTCGCCGACGATCTCCGCGTCGGAGACCGGCTCGCTGACGAAGGGGATGCCGGCCAGCCCGTAGAGGTGGTCGCGCTCGGTCACGTCGAGCTGGAGCACGCGGGCCACCGCGTCGAGTACCTGCACGCTGGCGTTGATCGGACGGCCCTGCTCCAGCCACGTGTACCAGGTGACGCCGACCCCGGCGAGCTGCGCGACCTCCTCGCGGCGCAGGCCGGGGGTACGGCGGCGCGAGCCCGGCGGCATGCCGACGTCCTCCGGGCTGATCCGGGCCCGGCGGCTGCGCAGGAAGGCCGCGAGTTCGCCGCGGCGCTGGGGTTTCGCGCCGCCGGCCCGCGCCTGCGGCCAAGCGGCGGGTTGAGCGGCGTGCTGGATGGCGGGCTGGGCTGCGGGCCGGGTCGGCTGTGGAGCCCGCGGAGCTGGAGCCCGCGGGGCTTGCTGCGGCGGCTGCGGTGAGGCGGCCGCCTGCGTCTGGCGGGCTTGTCGCCGGATGTCCGGCCGAACTTGCGGCTGTGCCATCGCCCCATCCTGTACGGGTGGCGGCGCCGGTGCCAGGTGGTGGCAGTACCAGGATCGATGGGCTCTCGCTACTGGTACCGGCCCGGCGCCACGCTCGTATCCATGAGCAATGACACGTTGGCGGGAGCCACCTCCGCGACCCCCGAGCCCCCGTTCGCCACCATCCCCGGTTCCGCCGCGGCCCCCGGTTCCGCCGCCGGCACCGGCCGCGACACCGCCCCACCCGGCACCGGAAGTCCCGGCCGGGCCGGGCCACGTCCGGGGCTGCTGCTCGGGACCATCCTCACCGGGCTGTTCATGGCGCTGCTCGACGTCTTCATCGTCAACGTCGCCGCCCCCACCATCCGCGCCGACCTGCACGCCTCGGGTGCGGCCCTGCAACTGGTGATCGCCGGCTACACCATCTCGTACGCGGTGCTGCTGATCACCGGCGCCCGGCTCGGCGACCTGCTCGGGCACCGGCGGCTGTTCATCATCGGCCTGTCGGTGTTCACGGCCGCCTCGCTGGCCTGCGGGCTCGCCCAGAGCACCGGCGAGTTGATCGGTTTCCGCTTCGTGCAGGGCGCCGGTTCCGCGCTGATGATCCCGCAGGTGCTGAGCCTGCTCCAGCTCAACTTCCGCGGTGAGGCGCGCACTCGCGCGATGAGCGTCTACTCGGCCGTGATCTCCTCCGGCGCCGCGCTCGGCCAGTCGCTGGGCGGGGTGCTGGTCAGCGCCGACCTGTTCGGCACCGGCTGGCGGCCGGTGTTCCTGGTGAACGTGCCGATCGGCCTGGCGCTGCTGGTGGTCGCCCCGCGGGTGCTGCCGCGCGACCGGCGGACCGCACCGGAGCGGCGGCGCGGCCTGGACCTGCCGGGCCTGGTGGCGCTGGGCGCGGCGGTCACCCTCTGCACGGTGCCGCTGGTGCTCGGGCAGGAGGAGGGCTGGCCGGTGTGGGGCTGGGTCTGCCTGGCGCTGAGCGTGCTGCTGTTCGCCGCGTTCATCGTGATCGAGGCGCGGCTGACGAAGCGCGGCGGTGCCCCGCTGGTCTCCGGGCGGGTGCTGCGGGCGCCGGGGATGGTGCGCTCGGTCACGCTGCTGATGCTCGCCATGGCGGTGAACGCCGGCTTCCTGTTCGCGGTGGCGCTGCACCTGCAGACCGGCCTCGGCTACAGCGCGCTGCGCACCGGGCTGACCTTCGCGGTCACCGCGGTGACCTTCGGCGGCACCAGCCTCTTCTGGCGGCTGCTGCCGAGTGCCTGGTGGAACCGGCTGGCCGGCGTCGGCATGACGCTGGCCGCGGTCGGCCTGGCCGTCCTCGGCCTCTCCCTGCGCGGCGGCGGCCACGGCGGCGCGGCCTTCTACGTCGGCCTGGTGCTGCTCGGCGGCGGCCTCGGCCTGGCCTTCAGCCCGACCTTCGCCCTCGCGCTGTCCAAGGTCGCGCCCGAGGACGCGGCCGACGCCAGCGGGCTGCTCGCCACGGTGACCCAGCTCGGCCAGCTCATCGGCGTGGCCACCCTCGGCACGGTCTTCCTCAACCGGCTCGGCTCAGGCGCCGGCGCGCACCACTCCGCCCACGCCTACGCGGTCACCTCGGTCGCGCTGGTCGCGGTCGCGGTGTTGGGCGCGGTCGTCGCGACGGTCCGCCGCCGGGGCTGAGGCGGGCGGCGGGCGCGGCTCGGGTACCGGGTGCGGCTCGGGCGGTGCGCACGTGGCGCGTACGTCTGTTACGGCGGGGGCGCGGCGGTTCGTACCGGCTCGTCCGGGCCCGTCACGGCAGACGTCGGCCGTACCGGCTATGCCTGCTCGGCTTCGGGCAGCGCCGGGTAGTCGGTGTAGCCGCGGTCGTCGCCGCCGTAGTACGTGGCCCGCTCGGGGGAGTTGTACGGTCCGCCGCGCCGCAGCCGTTGTGGCAGGTCGGGGTTGGCGAGGAAGAGGGCACCGTAGGCGAGCATGTCGGCGGTGCCGTCCTCGACCAGGGACAGCTGCTCGGGGCCCGAATAGCCGTCCTCGGCACGGGCGTTGAGGATGAACACCCCGCCGAACCGCTTGCGCAGCTCCAGCGTCAGCGCCCGGTCGGGGCTCTCGATCAGGTGCAGGTAGGCCAGGCCGACCGGCTCCAGGGCGCGCAGCAGCGCGAGGTAGGCGGCGTCCGGTTCGGGCTCGTCGATGTCGCCCAGCGGCTTGCCGGGGGAGATCCGAAGTCCGGTGCGCTCGGGGCCGATCGCGGCGGCCACCCCTCGCACCACCTCCACCGCGAACCGGGTACGGCGCCGGTCGTCGCCGCCCCAGTGGTCGGTGCGGGTGTTGGAGTTCGGGGCGAGGAACTGGTGCACCAGGTAGCCGTTGGCGCCGTGCACCTCCACCCCGTCGAAGCCGGCGGCCATGGCGTTGCGGGCCGCGGTGGCGTGGTCCTCGACGGTCTGCCAGATGTCGTCCTCGCCCAGTTCGTGCGGCACCACGAACGGCTTCGGCCCGTCCGCGGTGTGGACCGAGCCCTGCGCGGGAACCGCGGACGGCCCCACCGGGTACAGCCCGTCCGGCAGCAGCGACGGGTGCCCGATCCGGCCGGTGTGCATGAGCTGGGCGAAGATCCGGCCGCCCGCCGCGTGCACCGCGCCGGTCACCCGGCGCCACGCCGCGATCTGCTCGGCGCTGTGCAGGCCGGGGGTGTCCGGGTAGCCCTGCCCGCCCGGCGACGGCTGGGTGCCCTCGGTCACGATCAGCCCGGCCGAGGCGCGCTGCGCGTAGTACGCGGCCGTCGACCCGGTCGGGCTGAGCCCGGGCCCGTACGCCCGGCTGCGGGTCATCGGCGCCATGGCGATCCGGTTGCGCAGGCGTATCCCGCCCAGGTCGATCGGGTCGAACGCGGTGGTCACGGTGGCCTCCAGCCTCTTGTCCACACGACCGGGCCCACCGTAGCCCGCGAACCCCGCACCGATTATTGAGACTTCGTGAACACCGCGACGAGTCCCGTCACGGGCGCTCCAGGCGCCGTTCGGGAGGCCGCCGCGCCGCCCGGCGCCCCGTTGATCGATGTGCTCCGCGCCTCCGTCGCCGTGTAAAGTATGTCCAGGTCGCCGGGGTGAACCGGTGCCCGTGCGGGGCTGTAGCTCAGTTGGTAGAGCGCTTGCATGGCATGCAAGAGGTCCGGGGTTCAATTCCCCGTAGCTCCACAGCGATCATCGACGCCGTACACCGACAGGTGTGCGGCGTTTTCGTTCCGGCACCGTCGCCGAGCCACCACCGGAGGGTTCGGCCCGCCGGGGCCGGTGCCGCCGGTGTCGGCGCCCGATGGTTCAATACCGGACCACGGCACGGGTGTTGTCCCCGGCCGTCCGACATCGACTGCTGCTGTCGCGCGGCCCTCGCCGCGGTCGCGGCCATGCCTTGGGGGGCTTTCCGATGGACCAGACAGATACGCCGACTCCGCCGCTCAGCAGATCCGCGGTGCGGGCACTGCGAAGATCGTGGATTCCCTTCGTGGGAATGATTGCCGGGCGCCGCGCGCTCAAGGACATCCGCTGGACCGGCGAGGGCGGCCGGGACAAGGCGCTGCGGGCGATCAGGATCAACGCGGTCGTGACGGCCGTCGTCGTGGGGTACCTGGTGGCCGTCTCGCTGCCCGGTAGTTCGGACGAGGTCGCAATCACGGACCTCAAGGCCCACCAGTGCTATGTGCTCACCCACCAGCACGAGATCAACCCGCACAGCGGCATCGGCACCCTGGACAAGGTCCGCCGGGTCGGCTGCGGCAGCGCGCACGACGGCGAGGTGGTCGGCCTGTGGGACGCCGACCGTGCGTGGACGTCGTACCCGGACGACCAGGACACGCTGATGGCACGCTCGTCGCTGGAGTGCAGCCGGCTCGTCCACACCTACGCGATGGACATCTGGCGGCTTCCCGACAGCAGCGCCGTGCACTACTTCGCGCCGACCGAGAGCGGGTGGCGGCTCAGCGGCATCCACCACGTCGTCTGCAGCCTCGAGACCGACGGCGCCAAGCGCGAAGGGACGCTCTACCAGGACCCCGCGGCGCTCGCACCGGACCAGAAGGCGTACCTCGCCGCCGAGGACGACATGGACATCGTCCGGTCGCAGGTCCCGGACACCCCGACGGCCGATGGGGACATGCCCGAATGGACCGCGTACGCCAAGGACATGGCGTCGGCCGAGCGGACGCTGGCGCAGGCGCTGAAGGCCCACGACTGGCCGCAGGACGCCGTGGGCCCGGTCACCGCGGTGGAAGCCGTCGCACACCGGGCCGCCACTGCCTGGGCCAAGGCCGCGGCGGACACCGACCCGAGCACCATGGACGTCGACGCGAAGGCGGCCAAGAAGATCGGCGCCACCACGCCGTATGGCCACGTGCGCGAAAGCCTGCATCTGACCCTCTTCGACTCGGCGCCGCCGCTGAAGGTCTGAACCGGCGTTCGCCGGCCGGCCCGTACGGGAACGTCAACTCGCCGAGTCCCGCCGCCTGGAGCGCGAACGGTAGCCGCTTCGCGGACCGTATCCGGTGTTTGACCGGGTGCACAGCGAGCAGCATCAGGTCGGCGGCGAGCGTCACGCGTCACCACCCCGCTTCTCCGGAGCCGTCCTGGAACTCCCCTCGCACCCGCCGTCCATGATGCGGCCCCCGCTCGGGGGCCGCATGGATTCTCCTTGCCCGCAGGGGAGTTGGGGCGCGATGCGTCGCTGCCCAGGGGGCCGCGGCCGGCTACCGGTACCTACCATTCCTTGACCTTCTCTTGGTGAAATCATGTCCCTGACATGAACTGATCGGCGAAAGAGTGTCGCTCTGCGGTGAGCCGCGCACGCATTGCGGCGACGCCGTCTCGGATGTGACAACCATTCGCTGTGTATGGGGGTTTCATGAGATTTGAGCGCAAGAGAACGCGCGCGGTACTCGCGGCGGCGGCAGCGCTGCCGCTGGTCGCCGGTGCCCTCGCGCTTGGCGCCCAGGGCGCCACGGCCGCACAGCCCGCCGGACGCCAGCTCCTGAGCGGCACCAAGCCGCAGTGGGCCACGGCCCATTCGGACAAGGGCGCCACGTCGGACAGCGGCAAGGTGACCGTGCGGGTCTACCTCGCGGGCAAGGATGCCAAGGGCCTCGCGGCCTACGCCAAGGCCGTCTCCGACCCGAACTCCGCCGAGTACGCGCACTACTTGACGGCTGCTCAGGCCAAGGCCAGGTTCGGTGCCACCAAGGCGCAGACCGACGCGGTCGCCGCCTGGCTGACCTCCGCCGGCCTGAAGGTGACCGGTACCAACGCGCACTACCTCACCGTCACCGGTGAAGTGAAGGCCGCCGAGAAGGCGTTCGGCACCCAGCTGCACAACTACACCAAGGCCGGACACACTTACCGCGCCCCCACCAGCGTGGCGTCGGCGCCGGCCTCCCTCAAGGGCGCCGTCCTCACCGTCACCGGCCTGGACAACGCCCCCAAGCGGGCCACCCACGACGACACGCTGCCTCCCCCCGAGGACGCCTTCGCCAACGCCGGCCCGTTCTCGACCTACTACGGGTCGAACACCGACAAGAAGCTTCCCTCCGCGTACGGCGGCAAGGCCCCGTACACGATCAAGGGCTACACCGGTGACCAGCTGCGCGCCGCCTACGGCGCCGGCAAGTACACCGGCAAGAACGTCACCGTCGCGATCACCGACGCGTACGCCTCCCCGAACATCGTCGGCGACAGCTCCAAGCTGGCGAAGGACACCGGTGGCCAGAAGTACCGCAAGGGCCAGTTGACCCAGGTCACCCCCG
Organism: Streptomyces sp. NH27; assembly: GCF_056859195.1. Taxonomy (NCBI): domain Bacteria; kingdom Bacillati; phylum Actinomycetota; class Actinomycetes; order Kitasatosporales; family Streptomycetaceae; genus Streptomyces; species Streptomyces sp. NH27. The sequence goes on along the minus strand of NZ_JACEGK010000184.1, from coordinate 5,049 downwards.
GCCCCGACGGCTACAACAGCGTCGAGGACTGCGGCGCGTCCAGCTGGTACGGCGAGGAGTCCCTCGACGTCGAGTCCGTGCACGCGGTCGCCCCGGACGCCAACATCGTCTACGTCGCGGCCAAGTCCTGCTACGACGACGACCTGCTCGACGCCCTCAACACGGTCGTCGACGGCCGGCTCGCCACCATCGTGTCCAACTCGTGGGGCGACGTCGAGGCCAACGAGACGCCCGACGTCCAGGCCGCCTACGACCAGACCTTCGAGCAGGGCGTGGTCGAGGGCATCGGCTTCTACTTCTCCTCCGGTGACGACGGCGACAACGTCATCGACGGTGCGAAGGACGTCAGCACCCCGTCGGACTCCGTCTGGGCCACCTCGGTCGGCGGCACCTCGCTGGCGGTCGGCAAGAACAACAAGTACCTGTGGGAGACCGGCTGGGGCACCGAGCGCGCCCCGCTGTCGGCCGACGGCAAGAGCTGGGACGGCTTCCCCGGCCCGTTCACCTCGGGTGCCGGCGGCGGCACCAGCAAGCTCGTCGAGCAGCCCTTCTACCAGCGCGGCATCGTCCCCGACTCGCTCGCGCTGGCGAACGGCGGCACCACCAGGATGCGGGTCCAGCCCGACATCGCGGCCGTCGCCGACCCGACCACCGGCTTCCTGGTCGGTGAGACGGAGACCTTCCCGAACGGCAAGGTGAAGTACAACGAGTACCGCCTCGGTGGCACCTCGCTGGCCTCCCCGGTCATCGCCGCCGTCCAGGCACTCGCCGAGCAGGCCCGCGGCGGCGTCCCGATCGGCTTCGCCAACCCGCTGATCTACGACCGGTACGGCACCCCCGCGTACCACGACGTGACCGACCACCCGCTCGGTCAGGGTCAGGGCATAGCCAACGTCCGCGTCGACTACGTGAACAGCGTGGACGCCTCGGACGGCCTGATCACCAGCCTGCGCACCTTCGGCGTGGACAGCTCGCTGAACGCCACGGTCGGCTACGACGACGTCACCGGCGTCGGCAGCCCGGCCAAGGGCTACGTCCAGTCGTACAAGCCCGCCAAGAAGGCGGGCGGGAAGCACTGACGGCAAGGCCGCCCGGCAAGGCGGCGGGCGCGCACCGGCAACCCCGGTGCGGGTCCCCGCCCCGCCGCGGCGGCCCCCGTGCGGGTCTGTCGCCCGCTGCGGTATCCTGACCGCATGCGAGCCGTGAGCCTCCTGCTTAGCCCGCCGCGCTGACCACGAAAGACGTCAGTGCGGCACCCCTCCTGCGCGAGGGGTTTTTTTGTTTCCGCCTCCGGGTCCGCCCGCGGGCTTTCCGGACCGGCTCACCGGCGGCCGCAGCCGTCACGACATCGATGGAGTACCGAGGACGATGAGCGACACCACCCCGGCCGCCGAGACGGCTGCGCCGCACCGCTACACGGCCGAGCTGGCCGCGCGGATCGAGCGCCACTGGCAGGACCACTGGGACGAGCACGGCACCTTCGCCGCCCCCAACCCCAGCGGTGAACTGGACGGGCAACCCGAGCTGGCCGCCCGGCCGAAGAAGTTCGTCATGGACATGTTTCCGTACCCCTCCGGAGTGGGCCTGCACGTCGGCCACCCGCTGGGCTACATCGCCACCGACGTCTTCGCCCGCCACCAGCGGATGACCGGCCACAACGTCCTGCACACCCTGGGCTTCGACGCGTTCGGCCTGCCCGCCGAGCAGTACGCCGTGCAGACCGGCACCCACCCCCGGGTCAGCACCGAGGCCAACATGGCCAACATGAAGGCGCAGTTGCGCCGGCTGGGCCTGGGCCACGACCGCCGCCGCTCCTTCGCCACCATCGACCCGGAGTACTACCGCTGGACCCAGTGGATCTTCCTGCAGATCTACAACTCCTGGTACGACCCGGACGCCGACCGGGCCCGCCCGATCGAGACGCTGATCGCCCGGTTCGAGGACGGCAGCCGCCAAGTGCCCGGCCGCGGCCCCTGGTCCGAACTGACCGGTCCCGAGCGCGCCGACGTGCTGAGCGGCTACCGGCTGGCCTACGTCGCCCAGTCACCGGTCAACTGGTGCCCGGGCCTGGGCACCGTGCTGTCCAACGAGGAGGTCACCGCCGACGGCCGCTCCGAGCGCGGCAACTTCCCCGTCTTCAAGGCGAACCTGCGCCAGTGGATGATGCGGATCACCGCGTACGCGGACCGGCTGGCCGACGACCTGGACGCGGTGGACTGGCCCGAGGCGATCAAGTTGCAGCAGCGCAACTGGATCGGCCGCAGCGAGGGCGCCCGGGTGGACTTCCCGGTCCGCGCCGACGGCGACGCCCAGGGCGCGGGTCAGGGCGCCCAGGACCGCGCGATCACCGTCTTCACCACCCGCCAGGACACCCTGTTCGGCGCCACCTACATGGTGCTGGCCCCCGAGCACGAACTGGTCGGGTCGATCGTGCCCGCCGCCTGGCCGGAAGGCACCCGCGACGCCTGGACCGGCGGCCACGCCACGCCGGCCGACGCCGTCGCCGCCTACCGCAAGCAGGCCGCCGCGAAGTCCGACGTCGAGCGGCAGGCCGAGGCGAAGGACAAGACCGGCGTCTTCACCGGCGCCTACGCGGTGAACCCGGTCAGCGGCGAGTCCGTCCCGGTCTTCATCGCCGACTACGTCCTGATGGGCTACGGCACCGGCGCGATCATGGCCGTGCCCGCCCACGACAGCCGCGACTTCGCGTTCGCCCGCGCCTTCGAACTGCCGATGCGCTGCGTCGTCGAGCCCACCGACGGCCGCGGCACCGACCCGGCCACGTGGGACGACGCGTTCATGTCGTACGACGGGAAGATCGTCAACTCCCGTACGGACGCGGGTGGTTCCGCCGGGTCCGCAGTGGCCTCCGGTGCCGCCGCCGGCGACCCGATCAGCCTGGACGGGCTGGGCGTGGTCGACGCCAAGGCCGCGATCACCGCCTGGCTGGCCGAGCACGGCATCGGCGAGGGCACCGTCAACTACCGCCTGCGCGACTGGCTGTTCAGCCGCCAGCGGTACTGGGGCGAGCCGTTCCCGATCGTCTACGACGAGGAGGGCACCGCGCACGCCGTACCCGACTCGATGCTGCCCGTCGAACTGCCCGAGGTCGACGACTACAGCCCCCGCACCTTCGACCCCGACGACGCCGACACCTCCCCGGAGCCCCCGCTGGCCCGCAACGAGGACTGGGTCACCGTCGAGTTGGACCTGGGCGACGGCAACGGCACGCGCACCTACCGCCGCGAGACCAACACCATGCCCAACTGGGCCGGCTCCTGCTGGTACGAACTGCGCTACCTGGACCCGCACAACAGCGAGAAGCTGGTCTCCGCCGAGGCCGAGTCGTACTGGATGGGCCCGCGCGAGGGCCAGCCGGCCGGCGGCGTCGACCTGTACGTCGGCGGCGCCGAACACGCCGTACTGCACCTGCTGTACGCCCGCTTCTGGCACAAGGTGCTGTACGACCTGGGGCACATCTCGTCCTTCGAGCCGTTCCACAAGCTGTACAACCAGGGCATGATCCAGGCGTTCGTCTACCGCGACGCGCGCGGCATCGCGGTGCCCGCGGCCGAGGTCGAAGAGCGCGACGGCGCCTACTTCCACAACGGCGAGCAGGTCTCCCGGTTGCTGGGCAAGATGGGCAAGTCGCTGAAGAACGCGGTCACGCCCGACGAGATCTGCGTGGAGTACGGCGCCGACACCCTGCGCCTGTACGAGATGGCGATGGGCCCGCTGGACGTGTCCCGGCCCTGGGACACCCGGGCCGTCGTCGGGCAGTACCGCCTGTTGCAGCGCATGTGGCGCAACGTCGTGGACGAGGCCACCGGCGAGGTCGTCGTCGCGGACACCGAAGCCGACGAGGCGACGCTGCGCGCCCTGCACAAGGCGATCGACGGCGTCTCCACCGACATGGCCAACCTGCGGTTCAACACGGCTATCGCCAAGATCACCGAGCTGAACAACACGCTGACCCGCACATCGGGCGCGTCCGGCGGGGTGCCGCGCTCCGTGGCCGAGTCGCTGGTGCTGCTGATCGCGCCGCTGGCCCCGCACTTCGCCGAGGAGCTGTGGGCCAAGCTGGGCCACTCGCACTCGCTGGCCCACGAGCCGTTCCCGGTCGCAGACCCCGCCCTGGTCCAGGACGAGGCCGTGACCTGCGTCGTCCAGGTCAAGGGCAAGGTCAAGGCCCGCCTGGAGGTGCCCCCGGCGATCACCGACACCGACCTGGAGGCCCTGGCGCTGGCCGCCCCGGCGGTCGTCGAGGCCGTCGGCGGGGCGCCGGTGCGGAAGGTGATCGTCCGCGCGCCGAAGCTGGTCAACATCGTGGTGTGAGGGTGCGTGCCCGTGGTGTGAGGGCGCGCGGTGCGCGCGGGCTCCCGGTGGCCCTGGGGCCCCTAGGGGACGGGCCGGAGCAGGTTGGGGGACCGCTCCGGCCCCTCCGCCCGTCCCCAGGCATTACCGTTGAAGCAGGCCCGAACGGGCCGGTGGCCCGGGATCGGAGGCGCTGTCCGTGGAGACTGTCGGCATCATCCTGCTGCTGTTCTTCCTGATCTTCGCGACGCTCGCCACCGTGGCGATCGTGAGGACCACCCGTGCCGTGAAGCGGGGTGTCGAGCGCCGTACGGCCAAGGCCCGCCGCATCGTCGAGGATCAGCGGCTGCGGGCCCGCCGATTCGCCCAGCCCGGCGACATAGGCGCCCTCACGCAGCTGCGCCTCGACCTGCGCTCCTCCATCGACAGCACCTTCGAGGCCATGGAGCACGCCTCCCTGCCCGAGGCCGCCGCCCTCCTCGACCGCCTCAACGACCACGCCCGCACCCTCGACGCCGAGCTGAAGCTGCTCGAACGCGAACCGGACAAGTCCAGGATCTCCGCCCAGCTCCCCGCGCTCGCCGAGCGCACCAACCGCATCACCCACTCCGCCGACGCCCTCCGCTGGGCCGCCCAGGACCGCGTCCACCACTCCACCGGCGACGACCTCACGTCCCACACCCGCGAGATCGACATCGAGGCGACGGCTCTCCGCCACTGGGAGCCCCTCGAATG
>NZ_JACEGK010000183.1:0-13523 GCF_056859195.1 Streptomyces sp. NH27 | reverse complement strand
CCACTGCTGGTTGGCGCCGCCGTTGCAGGTCCACAGCTCCAGCGCGGTGCCGTTGACGTTGCCGGCCGGTTTGTCGCCGCCGGTGACGTCGAGGCACAGGCCGGACTGGGCGCCGGTGATGGTGCCGTCCGGGTTGAGCTGCCACTGCTGGTTGGCGCCGCCGTTGCAGGACCACAGCTCGACCTTGGTGCCGGAGGTGGTCTGGTTGTTGTAGGCGTCCAGGCACTGGGTCCCGCCGTACAACCGCAGTTCACCGGCCGACGTGAGGGTGACCGCCTGGTTGCTGCCGCCGCCGCAGTCCCAGATGTCGATCGCGGTGCCGGGGGCGGTCGCGCCGCCGTTCGCGTCCAGGCAGCGGTGCGAGGACGCGCCGAGCAGCGGGTGGGTGGAGCCGACGGTGGTGCCGCTGCCGGGGGAGACCCGGAACATCACGGTGCCGTGGCCGGGCACGGAGGCCGAGATCGCGCCGCTGCTGGTGCTGACCGCGTTCGTCCACAGGTTGGTCAGCTTGTAGGAGGAGGCGGCCGGTGCGTTGACCGCGGCGGCGGTGGTGCTGATGGTGGCCGCCCAGGGGTTCTCGTTGAACAGCGCCACCGACACGTCGCCGTTGGACAGCGGCTTGGTGAGCACGTCGAGCCCGCCGGAGGACGACACCTGGGTGCCCTGCTTGCCCAGCGAGTCCTGGTCGACCGCGATGACCGCCTTGTTGCCGTAGAGCGACAGCGTGGCCGGGGTGGCCGTGCGCAGGTCGGTGCCGGCCATCAGCGGCGCGGCCATTTCCGCCCACAGGCTGAACTCGCTGCGGTCCTCGGTGAAGGACATGCCGTTGCCGACCTCCAGCATGTCCGGGTCGTTCCAGGCGCCCGGCCCTGCGTACTGCGCGAGCTGCACGTTGCTGTGGTAGATCGACAGCATCGAACCGAACGACGCGTTGATGTCACCGGTGGTGCGCCACAGGTTGCCGGTGGCGGCCCCCCAGGTCCACACGTTGTCCTCGCCCCACTCGCACATGCTGAAGACGATGGGCCGGCCGGTACTGGCGAGCGCGTCCCGCATGGCGTCGTAGCGCTGCTCCCAGGGCACGCCCTGGTTGTTGCAGTTGTCGTACTTCAGGTAGTCCACGCCCCAGGACGCGAAGCTGTTCGCGTCCTGCTGCTCGTGGTCGAGGCTGCCGGGGTAGCCGGCGCAGGTCGCGGTGCCGGCGCTCTCGTAGATGCCGAGCTTGAGGCCCTTGGCGTGGACGTACGCCGCGGTGCCGCTGATCCCGTCGGGGAACTTCGCCGGGTCGGGCACGAGGTTCCCGGCCGAGTCGCGGTTCTTCGTCATCCAGCAGTCGTCGATGTTGACGTAGGTGTACCCGTCGTCCTTCAGGCCCGAGGAGACCAGGTAGTCGGCGGTCTGCTCGATGAGCTGCTCGCTGACGTTGCAGCCGAACGCGTTCCAGTCGTTGAAGCCCATCGGGGGCGTACGGGCCAGCCCGTTGTCCAAGGCGTGCGCGCGCGGGGTCGAGCCGAACAGGACGAGCAGGGAGAGCATCAGCAGGGCCGCGACCGATGCCGCGAGCGGCCGGCGCAGCGGGCGCGCGAACCCGGAAGGGAGTGCTGGTCGTGCGGGTGCTGTGGGGCGCATCGTGCCGTCTCCTTCGGTGGGGGAGGGGCGTGCGGGCACCGCGCGAGGGGCGCGGAGCAGGCGGCGCCCACCGCCGCTTGTTGCAAAATGACCGACGGTGTTGGAAGTTGGCACGACGAAGTGTCGGCTTGTGTTGATACCCCGTCAAGAGTTCTGACGCGAGTGCGCTGCGGTGGGCCGCCGGGGAGGTCTCCGACCACTACGGAACCAGCCATCGGCGGGGGGTTTGCCGCACTGGCGGGGGTTGGGCGCACCCGCGGTGTTCGTGGCCACGCCCGCGTGCGCGGACCAACCGGCCCGCTGCGCGCCGAAGGCGCCGTACGCACCTGCCGCCGCCTGCGCGGGCGCCCCGCACGTGCCCGCCGGCACCCTACGGCGATGGCCCGCCGCACACGCCCGCGCCGGATCTGGTTTGCTTGGGAACCATGACCGCGCAGATCAACCCCAGCATCCTGTCCGCCGACTTCGCCCGGCTCGCCCAGGCGGCCGACGCGGCCAAGGGCGCCGACTGGCTCCACGTCGACGTGATGGACAACCACTTCGTGCCGAACCTGACACTGGGCATGCCGGTGGTCGAAGCGCTGGGCCGGGCCACGGACATCCCGCTCGACTGCCACCTGATGATCGACGAGCCCGACCGCTGGGCGCCCGGCTATGTCGAGGCCGGCGCGGGCTCCGTCACCTTCCACGTGGAGGCCGCCGCCGCACCGGTCCGGCTGGCCCGCGAGATCCGCGCCAAGGGTGCCCGCGCCTCGATGGCGCTGAAGCCGGCCACCCCGATCGAGCCGTACGAGGACCTGCTGCCCGAGCTCGACATGCTGCTGGTGATGACCGTCGAGCCCGGTTTCGGCGGGCAGGCGTTCCTCGACATCATGCTGCCCAAGATCCGCCGCACCCGGGCACTGATCGACAAGTACGGCCTGGAGATGTGGCTCCAGGTCGACGGCGGGGTCTCCGCCGAGACCATCGAGCGCTGCGCCGAGGCCGGCGCCGACGTCTTCGTGGCCGGTTCCGCGGTCTACGGCACGGACGACCCGGCCGCCGCGATCCGGTCCCTGCGCGAGCAGGCCGACGCGGCCGTCGCGCTCTGAGCACCGGGGGTCGGTACGGCGTGGATCGGTACGGCGGAGGCCCGTACGGCGGGTGCCCGTACGGCGTGGGAACGGGCGTGGGAACGGCAGCGGACCGGCAGCCGAACCGTCGGGGCGGGTCGTTCCGCACGGCCGGGTCGGCCCGAGGCTACGCGCCCGTAACCCCCGGCGTCTGGGAGGATGGCGGCGGAGCTGATCAGATGGGTGACTGGGGAGAGGCGACGTGAGCACAGGCCGCGCACAGGTGCGCATGGGCCCGGGCGAGATGGTCCAGGCGGCAGCGATGGCACGTCGCTTCTACCTGGAGGGCAAGTCCAAGATCCAGATCGCCGAGGAGTTCGGGGTCAGCCGTTTCAAGGTGGCCCGGGTGCTGGAGACCGCGCTCGAACGCGACCTGGTGCGGATCGAGATCAGAGTGCCCGCGGAACTCGATGCCGAGCGCTCCGACGCGCTGCGCGCCCACTACGGGCTGCGGCACGCGGTCGTCGTGGAGACCCCCGCCGACCAGGCCGACGCGCCCGACCCGGAGAACCTCGGCGCGGTTGCCGCGGATCTGCTCGGCGAACTCGTCAGCGACGGTGACGTGCTCGGCCTCGCCTGGGGCCGTTCCATCATCACCATGGCCAACGCGCTGGACCGGCTCGCCCCCTGCACCGTCGTCCAGCTCACCGGTGTGTACGACGTCGGCACCGCCGAGCGCGGCTCGGTCGAGGCGGTCCGCACCGCCGCGGCCGTCTCCGGCGGCGAGGCCCACCCGCTGTACGCGCCCATGGTGCTCGCCGACCCCGCCACCGCCTCCGCGCTGCGTGCGCAGGGCCAGATCGCCGCCGCGATGAGCTACTTCGAGAAGGTCACCGTCGCGGTCGTCTCGATCGGCTCGTGGGAGGCCGGGATCTCCACGGTGTACGACGCAGTGTCCGACGCCGAGCGCGAGCACTACGCGAGTCTCGGGGTCGCCGCGGAGATGTCGTCGCACCTCTTCGACGCCCGCGGCCGCCGGGTCGGGCGGGACCTGCGGGAGCGGTGCATAACGATCGACGCGGATCGGCTGCGCCGCATTCCGGAAGTGCTCGCCATCGCGGGCGGGATGCGGAAGGCCGAGGCGATCAACGCGGTGCTGAGGTCCGGGCTGGTGACCAGCCTCGTGACGGATACGGCCGCGGCGGATTTCCTGCTGCACTCCACCGGGCCGGCGCCCAGGCCGGCGCTGGACCGGGCCGACCCGGACGGTTCCCCGGCCGGGGGCTGAGCCGCACCGCCCGGGTGGGGCGGCCGGTGTTGTCGCCGGACCTTCTCTTGCGGGTGGGCTGGTCCGTTCCGGTGGGGTGGCAGGTGTTGTCGCCGGACCTACCGCCCGGCAGTGGCTGGTCGCGCAGTTCTCCCCCCAGAGCTTCGCCTGGGTGGTGCCGCCGCGCGCCCCTGTTTTCGCGCGGCCACTTCCGCGGAAGGAGGGGCCGCTAGCCGAGCGGGGTGCCGGCGTCGTCGGGGTGCTCGCCCTCGACGACGACGGCCAGTTCGCTGTCGGTGTGCCGCCAGAACAGTTCGGCGTCGCGGAGGATGTCCTTCACGATCCGCCACTCGCGGGGGAGTTCGGCGGCGAAGCGCTGCCAGTTGCGCACGTGCAGCCGTCGGCCGCCGGGCTCCACCGGCCACCAGGAGAGATCGGTGAGGCAGTCCGCGAGGGCGTCCCAGTTGCGCCCGAACCAGTCGGGCAGCCGCAGGTCGGCGGAGACCCGGTCCATGAACTCCTGCCGGTCGCCCACTCCGGCCAGATCGAGCACGAGCATGCGCCGATGCTGTCACAGCCCGACGCAAAGTCCCTGGTGATCGCGGGTGCGCCGCGCCGTTTCCGCCAATACGGCGGCGCCTCGCCGCGCACGGAGGGGCGGGGGCCAGCACCTTCCCGTGGCATGGCTGTGACACGAAGGCGACCGTTCGCCGCGCCGGAGTTCGCTTCTTCGTCGCCGCGAGACCGTCTACGTGATCACCGACCTGACCAGCCGACAGGCATCCCCCGAACGGATCGCAAATATCTTGAGGGCACAACTGGGTGATCGAAAACAAGCTCCGCTTCGTCCGGGACACCGCCTTCCGCGAGGAGCGGTCCAGGACTGGGCGCTACGGCACCCCGGGCGCTACCCCACGCACACCGTCTTCACGGAGCACGTGGAACGGCAGTGGGTGACGAGGATGATGAACGATCAGAAGACCCTACGAGGGAGGACACAGTGAACTGTCCTAACTGTGGTGCCGGCACAAGCCAGGGGCCCGGAGGCGGGTGGTCGTGCGGAAACTGCGGATGGTCATCGGGCGCCGCCCCTTCGCCTGTGCCCCCGCATCCTGCACACTGAAGATGTGAGCGACGACGTGACCGAAGAGCCCTACTACACGACGGACGTGTGCACGAAGTGCAGCGCGGAGGTACACGGGCTGCACGGGCGTTGGACGTGCCCGGCGTGCGGAGAATGCTCGCCATACAGCCCGCCTCCGGAGGGGTGGCAGTCAGACCGTGGCCTACTCCGTCCCCTCCTCCGACGTCGGAAGGGCGACAACTAGCCCCGACCGGCAAGCCCCCTGTTGCCCCCGCGACGGGGGGCCTTGTCGTGTGTTCGTACAGGGGCCCGATGCTGCGGATGGAGGAACCGACAACTGGGAGGATAGTGCCCGTACGCTGGGCACATGCGATTTTTGAACCCGCGGACGGGTGAGCGAGAAAGCTGTCCTTCGGTACCGTACGACCTGACGTACGACGATGTCTTCATGGTGCCCGGCCGCAGCGCCGTGGGCTCCCGGCAGGCGGTGGACCTCCGCTCGCCCGACGGCACCGGCACCACGATCCCGCTGGTCGTGGCGAACATGACCGCGATCGCCGGCCGCCGGATGACCGAGACGGTCGCCCGCCGCGGCGGCCTGACGGTCATCCCGCAGGACATCCCGATAGACGTGGTCACCGAGGTCATCGGCTGGGTCAAGCAGCGCCACCTCGTGCTCGACACGCCGATCACCCTCGCCCCGTCGCAGACCGTCGCCGACGCGCTCTCGCTGCTGCCCAAGCGCGCGCACGGCGCCGGCATCGTGGTGGAGGACGGCCGCCCGGTCGGCGTGGTCACCGAGGCCGACCTCACCGGCGTGGACCGCTTCACCCAGCTCTCCGAGGTGATGTCCCGCGACCTGCTGCTCCTCGACGCGGACATGGACCCCCGGGACGCCTTCCACCGCCTGGACAACGCGCACCGCCGCCTCGCCCCGGCCGTCGACGCCGACGGGCGGCTGGCCGGCATCCTCTCCCGCACCGGCGCGCTGCGCGCCACCCTCTACCAGCCGGCCGTGGACGCCGGCGGGCGGCTGCGGATCGCCGCGGCCGTCGGCATCAACGGCGACGTGGCGGGCAAGGCGAAGCAGCTCCTCGACGCGGGCGTCGACACGCTCGTCGTCGACACCGCGCACGGCCACCAGGAGTCGATGCTCGCCGCGGTGCGCGCGGTGCGCGCCCTCGACCCCAAGGTGCCGGTCGTGGCCGGCAACGTGGTCGCCGCGGACGGCGTGCGCGACCTGATCGAGGCCGGCGCGGACATCATCAAGGTCGGGGTCGGCCCCGGCGCCATGTGCACCACCCGGATGATGACCGGGGTGGGGCGGCCGCAGTTCTCCGCCGTGCTGGAGTGCGCGGCCGAGGCGCGGCGGCACGGCAAGCACGTGTGGGCCGACGGGGGCGTGCGGCACCCCCGCGACGTCGCCATGGCGCTCGCGGCCGACGCGTCCAACGTCATGATCGGCTCCTGGTTCGCCGGGACGCACGAGTCTCCCGGGGACCTCCAGCAGGCGGCCGACGGCAGGCTGTACAAGGAGTCGTTCGGCATGGCCTCCGCCCGCGCGGTGCGCAACCGCACCAGCGACGAGTCGGCGTACGACCGGGCGCGCAAGGCGCTGTTCGAGGAGGGCATCTCCACCTCGCGGATGTTCCTCGATCCGGTCCGGCCCGGCGTGGAGGACCTGATCGACTCGATCGTCGCGGGCGTGCGCAGCTCCTGCACGTACGCGGGTGCGGCCTCGCTGGACGAGTTCGCCGCGCGGGCCGTCGTCGGGGTGCAGAGCGCGGCGGGGTACGCCGAGGGCAAGCCGCTCTACGCGAGCTGGTCGTAGGGGCGCCGTGGCACACTCCCGCTGTGGCGCTCAATGAGATCGACGAACGGATCGTGCACGCCCTGGCCGCCGACGCGCGGCGCTCCTACGCGGACATCGGGTCCGAGGTGGGGCTATCGGCGCCCGCGGTGAAGCGGCGGGTGGACCGGCTGCTGGCGGCGGGTGCGATCACGGGGTTCACCGTACGGGTGGACCCCGCGGCGCTCGGCTGGCAGACCGAGGCGCTGGTGGAGCTGTACTGCCGGCACAACACCTCGCCCGCGGACATCCGGCGCGGCCTGGCGCACTATCCGGAGGTGGCGTCCGCGTCGACGGTGACGGGCGACGCCGACGCGGTCGTACAGGTCTTCGCCGCCGACGTGCGCCACTTCGAACAGGTGCTGGAGCGGATCGCGGGGGAACCGTTCGTCAGCCGTACCCGCTCGGTGCTGGTGCTCTCGCCGCTGCTGCGCCGCTACGGTGCCGCGGGCCCCTCCTGAGCCCGGAATCCCAGGGCTCCGGGCCTCCCCGAGGCTGCTTGCGGCGCTCTGATCACGCGAGGGAATGTCCTCATTGGGATATGTGGATATGTTTTGCCCGTCCTGATGGGGTAACGCGGTGAAGTGAGCCGGGAAAACGGCCCCGGCAGCCCGAGGAGGCGACATGATCACGCGCGAGCAGATACCCCAAGTCGTGGGCCATCCGGTCCATGACGCTCAGGGGAAGAAGATCGGCGATGCCAAGCACATGTACCTGGACGACGCCACCGGCCTTCCGGAATGGGTGACGGTCAAAACCGGCTTCTTCGGCAACAACGAGACGTTCGTGCCGACCCGCGCCGCGAAGATCGTGCAGGACCACGTCGAGGTGCCGTACGAGAAGGACCAGGTCAAGGGCGCGCCCAACGTGGACGTGGACGCCGGAGGCCACCTGTCCGCGGAGGAGGAGCGGCACCTGTACCGCTACTACGGCCTGGAGACGCGCGGCGCCTCGGGCGACACCGGGGAGAAGGCCGCGGCGGCCGGTGGCGCGGCCGGCATGGCCGGGGCGGCCGGTGCCGCGGGCCGGGGGCGGCCCGCACGCGGTGACAGCGCGGACATGGCGGACTCGGGCGCCGCTTCCGCGAAGGCCACCGACACCGAGATGTCCGGCAGCGAGGCCGGCACCGGCACCGCCGCCTACGCGGCCGGCCGTACCGGCGCGGCCGAACGGCTCGGCTCCGGGGACGCGCGGGCCATGGACACCGACGCGGCGATAACCCGCTCCGAGGAGGAGATGCACGTCAGGGTCGAGCGCCAGACGAGCGGCAGGGCACGGATGCACAAGTACGTCGACGTCGAGGAGGTCGAGCAGACCGTACCGATCGTCCACGAGGAGGTCCGGCTCGAACGCGTGCCGATCACCGAGGCGGACCGCGACGCCCGCGCCGGCGACATCAGCGAGGCCGACCGGGTCGTCACCCTCCACGAGGACAAGGCCGTGGTCGAGACCGAGGTCGTGCCCAAGGAGCGCGTGCGGATGCGCGTCGAGGAGCACACCGAGCAGCGCAAGGTGCACGGCAGGGTCCGCAAGGAGCGGATCGAGTCCGAGATGAGCGGTGAACCCGGCACCGAGCGCTCCGCCAAGTCCACCGACGAGGAGGGCCTGACCTGAGACCCGCCCCTCGCGATTCGCCCGGGCGCCCACCCCCTCACCGGGGGTGGGTGCTCGGCTCACCAGGGGTCGGCGCCCACGTCGCGCAACGGATCGCCGTTTCCGCCCACCAGGACGCAACGGATCGGGGCCATAGGCGCAATGTTCGCGTCTTGTTGCCCCTGCGGGACGGCACGTAGCGTCTGGAAGGGACGGGTTGAGCTGCGGAAAGCCGCGGCGGACCGGAGCGGTCGCCAGGAAGCGGGGAACGGTGGAAGCGTTGCGGACAGGGCTGCTGCAAGGGCCCGGCGGGCTGCCGGCGAGCACCGCGGCGAGCCTCGCGGCACTGGAGACGGCAGCCGCCGAGGCGGCCGGGCGCGGCGCGCGGCTGCTGGTGACGGGCGAGATGTTCCTGACCGGCTACGCCCTCGGGGACACCGTCGCCGAAGCGGCCGAGCCGGCCGGCGGAGCCGCCGCCCAGTACATCGCCGGCATCGCCGTACGGCACGCCATCGCCATCGTGCACGGCTACCCCGAGCGGGACGGCGACCACGTCCACAACGCGGCCCGGCTCACCGGCCCGGACGGCACCGCGCTGGCCGACTACCGCAAGACCCACCTCTTCGGCGACTACGAGCGCTCCGTGTTCACCCCCGGCGACCGCCCGCTGGTCCAGGCCACCCTGGACGGCGTCCGGATCGGCCTGCTGATCTGCTACGACGTCGAGTTCCCGGAGGCGGTACGCGCGCACGCCCTGGCCGGCACCGAACTGCTCGTCGTGCCCACCGCGTTGATGCGCCCGTACGGGTTCGTCGCCGAAACGCTGCTGCCGGCCCGCGCGTTCGAGAACGGCATGCACATCGCGTACGTCAACCGCTGCGGTCCCGAAGGCGAGTACGACTTCGTCGGCGGGAGCTGCCTGGCCGGACCGGACGGCGCGGTGCGCGCCCGGGCCGGCGCCGGACCCGAACTCCTCGTCGCCGACGCCGACATGGAGCTGCTGCGTGCCACCCGCGAGCAGAACCCGTATCTGACCGACCGCCGCCCCGAGTTGTACGGCTCGCTCGCCGCCAGGAGAACCACCCCATGACGTCCGTCCCCACCGCCATCCACGACGAGGGGCACGCCCGGGCCCAGGCCGAACCGCCCATCACGATGTTCGGCCCCGACTTCCCCTTCCCGTACGACGACTTCCTCGCGCATCCCGCCGGGCTCGGCGCGGTGCCGCCCACCGTGCACGGCACCGAGGTCGCCGTGATCGGCGGCGGCCTGTCCGGCATGGTGACCGCCTTCGAGCTGATGCGGATGGGCCTGCGGCCGGTGCTCTACGAGGCCGACGAGATCGGCGGCCGGCTGCGGACCGTCGGCTTCGACGGGCTCGGCGCCGCCGGCGAGGAAGGCGCGCCGACCGCGGAGATGGGCGCGATGCGCTTCCCGCCGTCGTCCACCACGCTGCGTCACTACATCGACCTGGTGGGGCTGACCACCAAGCCGTTCCCCAACCCGCTGGCGCCCTGCACCCCTTCGACCGTCGTCGACCTCAAGGGCCGGTCGCACTACGCCACTTCGGTCGACGACCTGCCCGAGGTCTACCACCAGGTGATGCGTGCCTGGAACGCCTGCCTGGAGGAGGGCGCCGACTTCTCCGCGATGCAGCACGCGCTGCGCACCAGGGACGTACCACGGATCAGGGAGATCTGGTCCGCGCTGGTCGAGCGGCTCGACAACCAGACCTTCTACGGATTCCTGTGTGCCGCACCGGAGTTCGCGTCCTTCCGGCACCGGGAGATCTTCGGCCAGGTCGGCTTCGGCACCGGCGGCTGGGACACCGACTTCCCCAACTCGATCCTGGAGATCCTGCGGGTCGTCTACACCGGCGCCGACGACGACCACCACAGCATCGTCGGCGGCAGCCGGCAACTCCCGCTGCGGCTGTGGGAACGCGAGCCGGACAAGCTGCTGCACTGGCCGCGCGGCACCTCGCTGCGCTCCCTGCACGGCGGCACCCCGCGCCCGGCGGTCACCGGGCTGCACCGCACCGCGGGCAACCGGATCACCGTCACCGACGCCACCGGCGACATCCGCAGCTACCGCGCCGCGGTGTTCACCGCGCAGAGCTGGATGCTGCTGTCGAAGATCGCCTGCGACGACTCGCTCTTCCCGATCGACCACTGGACCGCGATCGAGCGCACCCACTACATGGAGTCCAGCAAGCTCTTCGTGCCCGTCGACCGGCCGTTCTGGCTCGACCGGGACCCGCGCACCGGCCGCGACACGATGTCGATGACGCTCACCGACCGGATGACCCGCGGCACCTACCTGCTCGACGACGGCCCGGACCGGCCGGCGGTGATCTGCCTGTCGTACACCTGGTGCGACGACAGCTCGAAGTGGCTGCCGCTGAGCGCGCACGAGCGGATGGAGGTCATGCTCAAGTCGCTCGGCGAGATCTATCCCGGCGTGGACATCAGGAAGCACATCATCGGCAACCCGGTCACCGTCTCCTGGGAGGACGAGCCCTACTTCATGGGCGCGTTCAAGGCCAACCTGCCCGGCCACTACCGCTACCAGCGGCGGCTGTTCACGCACTTCGTGCAGGATCTGCTGCCCGCCGACAAGCGCGGCATCTTCCTCGCCGGGGACGACGTGTCCTGGACCGCCGGATGGGCCGAGGGCGCGGTGCAGACCGCGCTCAACGCGGTGTGGGGCGTCATGCACCACCTCGGTGGCGCCACCGACCCGCTCAACCCCGGCCCCGGCGACCGCTACGACGAGATCGCGCCGGTGCTGCTACCGGAGGACTGAGGCGGGCAGCACCACCGCCGGAACCGGCCGCACCGGCGGGACGCGGGTGGGGTGCGCGGGGAACGGGGCGAGCAGGACGTCGGCCATCAGGCCGACGGAGACGTCCAGGCTCCGGGCGCACTCCTCGTACGCCGCCGGACGGCCGCGGATCGCCCACAGCAGGCGGGCCGTGGCCCACGCGCCGTCCCGCGCGCGGGCCAGGGACCATGACGCCACGGCGTGGGTGAGCGGGTCGAAGCGCTCCAGCAGATCGGGGCCGGGCATCAGCTCCTCCCTGACCCGGACCTCGATGGCGGTGAGTACGGCGCCCACCTCGGCGTAGTCGGTGGCGACCGCGGCGGGCACACGGCCGGTGGCCCGGCAGGTGTCGACCACCGCGAGCGCGAGGTCGTGGCCCACGTGGGCGGTGATACCGGCGAGGGCGAACTGGAGCGGGTGGACGCCCTCGTCGGCCCGCGCCCGCAGCAGGGGCCGCCAGCAGGCGGGCGTACCCCGGTCCTCAACGGCGCGGTGCCTTCCACCGCCGGCCGCGCCCCCGGCCTCGACCGCCGCCAGATACCGCCCGGCGAAGAGCACGGCCAGCTCCGCCGTCTCGGGTCCGTCCGAGAAGCGGCCGTCCGCGAGTTCCCGGGTGACCTCCTCGGTGACCGCGAGGTAGACCCGGTTGAACACCGCCACCCCGTCCGCCGGCGGGAGCCCCGCCGCCAGCGCCCGCATCCGCGCCACCACATCCGCCACGTCCCCCGGCGCCGTCCACTGTGCCGTCGTCGTCATCACCCCAGCTTCCGCACCGCTCCGCCGCGGCCTCCCGCGCCGCGCGGCGATGTCGCCGTGACGGCGGGCTCGCCGCCGCCCGTCCGGTGGGCCGCGCGCCGCGGTCCGGCGGGACCGCGGCTGCGCTCGACTACAGCGCGCCCGCGTCGCGCGCGTTCCACACCGACGGGTAGATCGGGCGGAAGCCCAGCTCGTCGCGGATACGGGCGGTGGAGACGATGCCGTCCCACGGGTCCTCGACCGGGCGGTCGGCGGCTTCGACGGGCGGCTCGGCGCCGTTGAGCCAGAACAGTTCGACGGCGGTGACCGGCGCGTCGTCGGCGATGTTGTAGGTCCGGCCGGCCAGGCCCGGGGCGTAGAGCAGGCGCAGCAGGGCCTGGCCGACATCGGCGTGGTGGACCATCTGCAGCCGCTTGTGCCCGGCCCACTCCTGGGCCCACCGCATGACCTGCGCGAGGTGCGGGTCGCCCTCGCCGTAGACGAACGCGAGCCGGCCGATCCGCAGGTCGAGGCCGTCCAGGGCGAGCAGCCCGGTCTCGGCCTCGCGCTTGGAGTCGGGGTAGGCGCCCGACAGCCGGCTGCCGGGCAGCGGCTCGTCGTCCTCGACGGCGGGGCGGCCGCGCCCTGCGCCGTACACCAGATTGGTGCTGACCTGCACGAAGCGGCTCACACCCGCCGCCACCGCGGCCCGGCCGAGGTCGAGCGCGGCGTCGCGGTTGACCGCCCACGCCTCCTCGTCGGGCACGCCGCGGAAGGAGGCCGCGATGTTCACCACCGCGTCGACCCCGTCGACGGCCTTGCGCAGGTCCGCGCCCTCGCGCAGTTCGCCGGCCACGGCCTCCGCGCCGAGCCGGGTGAACGGCTCCGCCCGCGCCTCGTCACGCACCAGCAGCCGTACGGTGTCGCCGCCGCGCCCGGCCTGCTGCATCAGCCGGGGGACGAACCTGCGGCCGACCTGGCCGGTGGCTCCGGTGACCAGAATCCTCATCATGTGCTCCTCGGAAGTGTTCGTTGTACGGGTCCGCCGGACGCCGGCCGGCGGACCCGCGTCCGCCACCCGCGTCGTCGGGGTGCGGTTCCCACCGTGCGCGCGGCCGGGGCCGGGCGGGAGAGACCTGCCGATCCGGGGAGCGGCACTCCCTGGATAGCCCCGTGCGGCCGACGCATGCCGGTGGCGTGGCGCGATCCGGACTCGCCGACTTCCTGCGCTGCTGCCGTGACCGCCCGGGCCCCACGGACGTGAACCGCTTCCGGCACCCGGTGGTGGGGGAGCTGGCGCCGGACTGCGAGGTGCTGCTGAATTCCGAAGGGGACCAGCGGCTGGTGGTGTTCGCCGCCCGGCCCGGGGCCGAGTCCTACCACCGGCTCCAACTGCCGCGGGTGATCGGCAGCCAGGACCTCTCCGTGAGCTGAGTGCCAACTCCCTTGTACGGCACGGGAGATGGCGCGAGCCTGTGCCATGGCGTGTTC
>NZ_JACEGK010000182.1:0-13577 GCF_056859195.1 Streptomyces sp. NH27 | reverse complement strand
CGGGGGGAGGGCGGGTGAAGTGGCTTCCGACCAGGGCCGATTGCCCTGACGGCCCTCCAATCGTCCGGCCCCGGAAAACCCGAGAGCAAGCAAGTTCGTAAATTTCGCCCCGAACGGCATATGTGTTGCCGTACGCTCCGAGTGACGGACGGCGGACTGTCCGTTAACGGCTCGGAGCTCTTGCGCCGAACTCGTAGACTCGGAACCTGGGGAGGCAGACTCATGGCGGCACCGACCGGACCCACCGTTCGGCGAATGCAACTCGGCGCGGAACTGCGCCGGTTGCGGGAAAAGGCTCGATTCACCCTCGCGGAGGCGGTCAACGAGCTGGACCTCTCCATCACCAAGCTCTACCGGGTGGAGAACGGCCTGACCGCTCTCAAGTCGACCGCCGAGCTGCGAGTTCTCCTTGAGCGGTACGGAGTTGAGAGCCAGGACGACATCGACTTCCTCGCGGAGATCCACCGGGATTCGTTGAACCGCGGCTGGTGGTCGCAGTACCGCAGTGTGATGCCGTCCGGCATGGCGATGTACGTAGGGCTGGAGACGGGCGCACGCGCGATCCGCGCGTGGCAGCCGAACGTCGTGCTGGGCCTGTTCCAAACCGAGCGCTACGTCAGGGAGATGTTCCTGGCGGCCAAGCCCGTAGAAGAGACCACCACGGAGTTCGTCGAACGCAACATCCGCATTCGGATGGAGCGCAAGGAACGTCTCACCCGAGAGGACGGCCGGCTGGAGGTCTGGGCGATCCTCGACGAGGCCGCACTTCGGCGCGTCATCGGTGGCCCGGACGTCATGCGGGAGCAGTACGAGGAGATCATCCGGCTGACGAAGCTAGATAATGTGACGGTCCAGATCTTGCCGTTGGCCAGCGCCACCTATCGCTCCAGTACCAACTTCATTCTGCTGGACTTGGAGGCGCCAAAGCTCACGGTCGTTCAGTCGGACATGCCTGACGGCTCGAACGTCAGCGACAAAGACACCACGGTCTGGGCGTTCAACCGTAAGTTCGATGCCCTCCGGGCGGGCGCGCTTGCTCCTGGCGAGACGCCGACCTTCCTGCACCGACTAGCCGGAGAGATCTGATCCACATGACGCATCGCACGGCGCCCGACCTCGTAGCCGAAGACGCCTGGTTCAAGTCGTCGTACAGCCAGGAAAACGGCACGGCCTGCATAGAGGTCGCCGACCTCGCCCCCACCAGGCAGGTGGCCGTGCGGGACTCGAAGGACAAGGCCGGCCCGGCCCTGCTCTTCCCGGCGGAGTCGTTCGCCGCGTTCGTGGCCGCCGTCCGCGACGGCAGCTTCGGCGCCTGACCGGACCGATCCGCGGAAGCGGAGCCCGTCGGCCGCTACCATCACCGCGTGGTGAATTCCATGCGGATCGGTCTGCTCTCGTTCGGTGTAGCCGAGTTCGCCGCGCTTCACGAGACCTGCGTGGAACGTGGTCACGAACCCGTCGTCTATGCGTACTCCCGCTCGATGCGGCCCAGGACGGCCACGGACGAGGACGCAGGCGCGGTGGTGGGGCGGATCACTGCCGCGCTGCCCGCCGGGACGGATCTGCTGCTGCCCGGCAGCGCGCAGGGCCTGGGTGCCGCGCTGCGCGGATACGGGCTGGATCTCGTCGTCTGCTACGGCTTCTCGTGGCGGCTGCCGCGCTCCGTATTGGACATCCCACGCTACGGCGTGCTGAACATCCACAGTTCGATGCTGCCCAAGTACCGTGGCCCCGCTCCGGTGTTGTGGGCGATCAGGAACGGGGACCCGCACCTCGGCGTGAGCGTGCACCGTATGAACGAGGAGTTCGACGCCGGTCCCGTGCTCGCCCAGCAGGACGGCGTTCCGATCCCGGACGACGCCACCCAGGAGGCGCTGTGGACCGATCTGGCACCGGTGGTCCGCGGGCTGCTCGCCTCTGCCTTGGACCGTGCGCCGGACCCGTCGGCCGGCGAACCGCAGGCGGCGGTCGGCGGGAGCTACGCGGGGCTGTTGGAGCCCGAGTTCTTCGTGGTCGACCCGGCGAAGGCAGCACGCGAGGTGCACAACCAGGTGCGGACCTTCCGGTTCATGGGCGCGGGTCGCGGTCCGGTCGCCACCGTCGACGGCCGTCGGTTGAAGGTGCTGCGTACCAGCCTCACCCCGGCCGACGGCCTCCGCCTGGACTGTGCCGACGGTCCCGTGTGGATCACGTCGTCGGAACCGGTGCCGGACGACAACTAGTCCTCGATCCTCCTCATCCGCGGTCCATCGGCGCCGAGTTGCCGCGCTACGCGGTCGGTCAGCATCACCGCCAGCGGGTCGTCGAACGGAGCGAGCAGGCGCAGCGCCTCCAGCCGAGCGGCGCGGGCATCCGCGTGTTCGCCGAGGGAGCCGAGTGCGCCGGACAGATGCTCCAGCGCGTTCGCCAACTGCCAGTCGGTGTCGAGGCCGCGGTAGATCGTGACGGCCCGGCGGTGCAGCTTCGCCGCCTCCTCGGGACGGCCGAGCGCCTGGTGCGCCCGGCCCGCTCCATCCAGCGCGGCGGCTTCGCGGGCGGCGTCGCCCAGGCGGTGCTGGACGGCGGCGGACTCCAGAAACAGCCGTCGGGCCTCTTGCGGTTCGCCCCGCGCCTGCTCCACCCGCGCCGACTCTGTGAGCCAGTGGCCTCGCCACACCTGATTGTCCTCTTCGCGGGCGATCGACAAGGCGGCGCTGATCGCCTGCCCGGCCGAGACGACGTCGCCCGACCCGCGGCGTGCCCAGCTCAGCAGGTACAGCGCGTTGCCCCCGCCTGAGTGGTCTTCGAGGCTGCGGAAGTCGGTCAACGCCCGCTCGACGATCTGCCCTGCCTTCTCGTAGCGGCCCAACTCGCACAAAGTCTCTGCCAGGTTGCTCCGCATCAGCGCCGTCCAGCGTCGGTCGCCGAGCTCGCGGAAGATCTTCGTACCGTCCTCGAATCGGTCTTTGGCCTCGTCCAACCGGCGGCGGCGCAGTGCGAGCAGGCCCAGGGCGTTGATCGATACGCCGGTGCTGTACTGATCGCCCAGACGACGGCGAATGGCGAGGGCAGAGCGGTGACACTCCTCGGCCTCGTCCAGCCGCAAGGCTTGGAAGGACGCTTTGCCGAGGTTTTCCAGTGCCTCCGCCTGCCCTGCCTCCTCTCCGGCATGCACGGCGGCTGCAACGCCGATCCGGGCCGTCGCCGTCCAGTCGTCGAACGCGTTCTGGTGCATGTAGACGGCGCGTAGCACCACCGCGAGGCGCCAGGCCACCTCGGGGTGTCCGTCTTTGGCCGCGGTCCGGGTGGCGCTGACGAGATTGGCGCTTTCCGTGCGGTACCAGCTGAACGCCGACTCGTACCGGTCGAAGGCGAGCGTCCCTGCTGGTGCCGGGACGCGCTGGTCGAGGACGTAGCTGTCATACGGTGCGATGACACGCCCGGCTGCGCACGCAGTGTGGAGGTACCACGCGAGGCAGCGCCCGAGAACCGCTGCCCGTTCCTGCTCGCTCTCCTCCCGCCGGACCTGCTCGGCCGCGTAGTCCCGCAGCAGGTCGTGGAACTCGTAGCGGTCGGGCGGTCGCCGTTCCAGCATGTGGGCGCGGACCAGGACATCCAACAGGGCGCGTGCCTGCGGTGGTTCAAGCCCAGTCAGGATTGCGACGGCCGGAACGTCGAACTGGTTTCCCGGATGCAGACCGAGCAGCCTGAACAGTCGGGCTGCGGAGTCCGGCAGGGCCCGGTAGGACCACTCGAAGACACTGCGCATGGCGCCGGACCCTTCCTCGTCCTCGGCCGTCAGAACATTCCATCGCGCCGTCAGGTCTCGCAGTCCGCTGACCAGCTCTCCGAGTGCCGTCGACGGCCGGACCGCTGCGCGTTCGGCGGCGATACGCAACGCCAGGGGAAGTCCGGCACACAGCCGCGCCAACTCCGCCAGGTCGGCCCGGCGATCCCGACGCCGGTATTCGGCGGTGGCGGCGCGTAGCAGTGCGACGGAGTCTGCTGGCGACAGCGTCGTGATCTCCATCCTCAGCGCGCCTTGGAGGGCGACCAGACCGGACAGGTCGTCCCGGCTGGTGACGACGACAAGGCAGCCCACGGACGCGGGAAGCAGCGAACGGACTTGTGCGCTGTTCGTGGCGTTGTCGAGGACGATGAGGACGCTCCGGTTTTCCAGGACCGTACGGAACAGGGCCTCTCTGCGCTCCCGGCCGACCGGTACCCGCTCGGCGGGTATGCCAAGGTCTTCGAGGAAGCGGCCCAGAATCTCCGTCGGCGGCGCGGGAGTGCCCGCGGTGTAGCCGCGCAGGTCGGCGTAGAGTTCGCCGGCCGGAAAGCGTGGCCGGACGGTATGGGCCCAGTGCAGCGCGAGTGAGGTCTTGCCGACGCCGGCCGAGCCGGTGATGACCGCAATCGGCACGACGTGCGGCTCGTCCCGGACCTCCGACACGAGCCTGTCCAGGCGCGCCAGCTCCCGGTCGCGGTTGACGAAGTGCCGGATATCACCGTGGAGTTGGTGGGGCACCAGGGCTGGGGCAACTGGGCTCTGGTGGAAGTGCACCCCGCCGTGCACGTCTCTGGCCTGGACTACTTCTCCCGCCGAGGCCGAGTCCTCGAACCGGTTGACGTGCTCAGCCCCGTCGTTCATCCCCGGGGCTGAGCCGGCGGGGGCGGCAGGGTCGCCACGTGTTCGTGGAACCAGCCCGACAGCGGTTCGCCGGCGTCGTAGAGGCTCGCGATGAACTGCTGGCAGCGCAGCACGAGTTGGGGATCGGTGAACTTGCGCCCGGCCGCCAGGGCGCCCTGGCTGTCGTAGACCGCCTCGTACAGCACGTCGGTTCCGAGCGTGTAGATCTCCGGGAGGGGGCCGTCCGCCTCGAATCGGGCGACGTGGGCGGCGTCGAGGACGCGGATCGGGCCGCCGCTCTCGTCGCGCACCCGCAACGCGTGCAGTTCCCACTGCAGATAGTCGGTGAGGGGCTCTTCGATCACCCGGACCCGGCGGGCCGCGAAGCCGTGCTGGTCGATCTTGCGGTGATACTGCGTCAGGTCGGCCCGGCCCGCTTCCAGGAGGCGCAGCGACTCGTCCCAGTCGCCGCGGGCGAACGCCTCCCAACTGTCGTTGCCGGGTTCTCTGAAGGTCTGCTGCCGCTCCAGCTTCCAGAACCCCAGGTCGCCGCTGTTCCAGAAGTGCTTCTCGACATCGGCGAACAAGGCGTCGAGGGACAGGCTCTCGCCGACCGCGTCACCGAGCGGGCTAGGCATCCGGAATGTCCGACTTGGCGGCGAGAACGGTCGCGCGGGGGATGATGACCAGCCGCTCCGTATGATCGACGCTCACGTCGTCCGGCAGCCGGCCCTCGTAGCGGTCGGTGAGATCCGCTCCGATGACAGCGAAGTCGCCGTTGTCCAGTTCCCACATGTCGGGGCAACCGGTATTGCCCGAGGTCTGCCCCAGTTCGCGCGACGACTTCCCCAGTCGTCGTGTGAACGACGCCATGGGATCCGGCTCCCATCGTTCGGTCATGTGTGCCTCCGCCCGCCCCGTTCCCCCGGCACGCGCCGGGGTGTCGGCGAGAGCCAGGCTATCGCGCAGCGTGGTCGACCGGACGGGTTACGTCACCGTTTTGCGCCACCCGTGGGGCGGTGCATCGGGCGCCTTCGCGACGATTTCCTTGCGGAGTTGGGGACGCTGTCCGACGGTGGCCCCTTCGAGGTCGTCGACCACTGGTGGACGCAGGTCGTGGTGGACGCGGCCACCGACGAGCAAGGCCGGCACGCCGCGCTGGATTTCGCGGACCTGGCGGTGTCGCTGCGCATCCTGAGCGACGGGCGGGCTCCGGTGCCCAAGGCCGAGGTTGAGGCCCTGATCGAATACGCGATGCGACAAGGCCGGTGGGCCCATCCTGACGACACGGCGTCGTCGTTCCATGCAGGTGATGGGGCGATGCCAGTGGATGGTCGGCTTTGTCGTCGAGAGGGTCGGTTCACAGTGAGGCGTAGTACAAGGCCAGGGCCGACCTCCGTGGGAGTGAGGAACGCCACTTCGCCGAGCATCAAGTCGGTCAGGTGCGTTCCGACGCAGATTTGAGTGCCGCCGGTCGTTGTCAGTCGCACCCCACACATCGCGAAGGTGACTGGTCAAGAGCGCGGGCCCGTGCTCAAGACGTGGTTCGTCCTCGGCGGGAACATCGAGAAGCCGCGTCACGGCCCGCAGGCGTTGCCCAAGGAGGCGGCCGGCCAAACGATGGTTGTCGGGAAGGTAATAGTGAATGTTGCCGGGGATGAGCCAGTCAGGGTGGAACCGACGTCCCAAGGGTCGATCCTCCAACTATCACGCGTTGGTTGTGGGCAGCGGTGGGCAGCGGTGGACGTGGGCCTGCCTGCCGCATCGGTCGTTCGACCAGCACGGTCGGTCTTAAAGACTGGAATCAGAACGAGGTCTCTGGGGCTCGTGAATGATGGCATGTCAGTTCACGTTGGCGCAGCCCGGATGCCTATGGAAGCTGGACTCCGGACCAGGCATCGACTTCGCACCGTCTGTCGGCATTGTTCCCTGCGGTCACGACTGTGCCGTTGGCGCGCAGGCCAAGGGTGTGCGTTGAACCGGCCGCCACGGCGACAATGTCGCGCCAATCGCCGACTTCGCACTGTCCGTAGCTGTTGTCTCCCGCTGCGAGGACCCGTCCGGACGCAGTGACCCCGACGGTGTGGTAGCTGCCCGCGCCGAGCGCCACCACGTCTTCCCACTCATCGACCTCGCACGCCCCGGTTGCCCGGTCTCCGGTCGCTACTGCCCGCCCGCCGGCTCTGAGGCCGACGGTATGGAGATACCCGGCCGAAATGGCGGCTAGGTCACGCCACCCTTCAACGGCACACTGCCGTCGTCGGTTGTTCCCCGCGGCCAGTGCGGAACCGTCCGACCGGACGCCGACCGAGTGCCAGTCACCACACGAGAGGACGACCATCTCGCGCCAGGACTGCACGTCGCACTGTCCTTCTGAACTCCGGCCAACTGCTAGCACGCGGCCATTCGCGAGTAGCCCGAGCGTGCGGCGCCAGCCTGCGGATACGGCCGTGACGCCTCGCCATCCGGCGACATCACATTGCCCATCGCCATTCCACCCCGTTGCCAGCACCGTGCCGTCCGACCGGAGTCCCACCGTATGAGAC
Source organism: Streptomyces sp. NH27 (assembly GCF_056859195.1). Lineage (NCBI taxonomy): Bacteria > Bacillati > Actinomycetota > Actinomycetes > Kitasatosporales > Streptomycetaceae > Streptomyces > Streptomyces sp. NH27. Next base: position 6,422 of record NZ_JACEGK010000182.1, on the reverse strand, counting down.
CTGCCCGTGTTCGTCGCGGTATGGACGTTGCCGGCTGCCACCGCGACGACGTCTTCCCACCGCTCGACACGACATTCAGCGGCTGCGGTATTGCCCACAGCGAGAACGGTTCCATCCCAGCGCCGTCCGACCGAATGACGCCTTCCGGCCGCCAGCGCCGACGGGTTAGCGAGCATTCCGCCTCCTTGTGCTTGGCGCGAGTTCGCGACATGGGATTCCACCTTACTTTAGTCGACGTCTTCGGTGTGGACTGTCGACCAGCGCATGCCGTTGACCAGGTGCTCCAGATATTCCGCGTTGCGCACCGTCACGGTGATGTCCTTGTAAGGCTTCTCGTCGAATGAGCGGGTGCGTGTCAGCATCCATGGCCGCCAGTCGGACAGATCGGCTTCGCCCTCCAGTTCGGCAAGTTCCTCGCGATCCTGCTCATCCCACGGCTCTTCCGCGTCTTCGAGTGCCGCAACCTCACTCCAGAGTGGCAGGTTGCGGATGGGGCCGGTGCTGTAGGTGGTCACGATTTCGGCGGCTCGTCGGCAGAGCTCTTCGGGGTCGTTCCGACCATCGACATAGCGGGAGATTCCGTCGTGCCCCGAGCCATAGCCCAGTTGTCCGTACACGGCTTTCGCCGTGCGCCTGGGCCTGAGCACGGTCTTGCCGTCATCTGTCAGCAGATATCCGTCTTCGCTGACTCGTATCTTCTTACCTCCGAAAATGTCGTGGAGCTCGGAAAACTCCTCCCTCATCCGCATGCCGGCCACGATCTCCTTGCCCCGCTCCGCGGAAAAGGGATACCGATCCGGACGCTTGGGCATGCCGCCGCCGTCACGGAGAAAGCCGTTCGCGAGAAGGAACCATGCGTCCATCAGCTGAGCGCCAGCGGAAAGGAGGCATGCTCAGGGACGAACGGGACGTCAGGATTGATGAGGTGCACCCTTCCGCGGAGTGTGCGTCCCTCAACAGCGTCGATGGACACGGCGAAGATATCGGTCACCACGGGCCCTTTCGGTCGGAAAGCGGTGGTCGACGACGATCACCGCAGAGCCAGGACGGTAGCCATCCCCACTGACAGCAATTCCCGCCCAGTAAAAGGTGGGTGGATCCGCCCGCCCCTTTTGGCCGGCCGTGAACCCGGAGCCGCCGGAGAGCAGCGAACTCGGCGGGTATTGCCCGAGGTCTGCCCCGGTTCGTGCGACCACCGCATCGGCGCCGGACGGCCCGCTGTCAGATGGCGCGGTAGACGTCGCGTCGGTCGCCCACCTTGACGACGAGGATGATGAGTTCGCCGTCCTCGATCTGGTAGGCGACCCGGTAGTTGCCGACGCGGAGCCGATAGAGCCCCGACGGACCGGTGAGCTTCTTGATGTCGGCGTCCTCGCGGTAAGGATCGTCGCCGAGCATGGTCAGCGCGGTCAGGATGCGCATCGCGGCGGGCCGGTCGATGGCCCGAAGCTGACGTTGTGCCGCTGCGGTGAAGCGGAACGCGTACTTCACGCCGCGCCGTCGGTGCGCTCGGTGAACAGGTCTGCCAGCAGTTCGGCCATGCTCACCGTCGGGCCGCCCTGGGCCAGGACCGCTTCCGCCTCCCGGGCCAGCAGCACGTCGGCTGCTTCTTCCAAAGCGTTGAAGTCGGCGATCGGCACCACTGCCGCTACGGGCTCGCCGTTACGGGTGATGACGGTAGGCGTGCCTTCTTCGGCGTGGTTGATGTGGTCCGCAAGGTGCGCGCGGGCTTCCCGTACGGTCACAGTGTTCTCAGCCATGGCGTAAGTGTACGCGCATCCGTGTACACGGCCTGGGGTGTGCGTGAACGCCGACCGGACGAGCGCGGGGCTCGCAGGACGAGGCCGGCCTGGCCCTGCTCTTCCGGGCGGAGTCGTTCGCCGCGTTCGTGGCCGCCGTCCGTGGCGGCGGCTTCGGCGTGTGACCGGGCAGATCCTCCGCTAGGTGAGCCAATTAGGCTCTAGATAAAGCTCTTTTGCTCTAAAGTGCGTGCCGTGCTGTGGCGGTCATCCGCCCGTTCGGCCGCGTTGATCCGCGTGGCGGGTCCGGCGGGCCAGGGGCCGTGGGGGGAACCGGTGGCGGGCAAAAGGGCGAGCCCGCGCGTCATTCCCGCGCCGGACTCGCGAGTTTCGCGTGGTCCGCGTCCGGGAGCCAGTCCCGCTCGGGTGCGTAGTCCAACCAGCGCCGGGTGCGGCCCGCTTCCGTGAAGCCGCGCAGCAGGGCGTCGAGTTGGGCGTGGCGGTGGGACTCGCGCCAGGCGAGCGACCAGGCGTACAGCGGGGTCGGCGCGGTGAGCGGGATGGAGCGCAGACCTGCGTGGTCGGGGAGCGGCGCGTCGCTGGGGAAGAGCGTGAAGCACGTCGCGTCACCGCGAATGTGCTGGACGAGGTGGTCGAGGCCCAGGTTGGGGCCGTCCTGGCGGCGGGGGAGCCCGAACTCGTCGGCGAAGCGCCGCAGGAAGTCGAGGCGGGTCAGCTCGGCCGGGCACCACAGGGTGCTGTCGCGCAGGTCGGCCGGGCGCAGTTCGTGCGCGTCGGCCAGCGGGTGGCTGGCGCTGACCACCGCGTCGACGGGCTCCAGGCGGACGAGCCGCTGGGCGAGGCCCGCGTCGCGCCCGCCGGGCAGCGGGTGCAGCCGGCCGAAACCCAGGTCGGTGTCACCACGCAGTAGCGCGTCCGCGACCGACGGCCAGTCACGTGCCGGGCCGGGCTCCAATCGCACCGTGGCGAGCGCCTCCACCGCCTGCGCGACGGTGCGCATCGGCGCGTACAGATGGCCCCATACGTCGATACGTACGACCGGCCCGGCACCCAGCGCCGCCGCGATCGCGCGCTCACCCGCCGCGAGGGCCTCGCGCGCGGCCGGTTCGAATCGCGCACCGGCCTCGGTCAACCGGGTGCCGCCCTCCCGTTCGAAGAGCCGAACGGTGAGCAGCGACTCCAGGCGCGCGATGCGCTTCGAGAGCGCCTGCTGGCTGGTGTCGAGCTGTTCGGCGGCGCGCCCGAAGTGCAGTGTCTCGGCGGTCGCGACGAACGCACGAACCAGGGCGAGGTCGAGGTCCATGCCGCTGACCGTAGGCGACAACCCCGCGTTGTCGGTCGGGGGGCTCCGTTGTTGGCCCGGCCACCGCCTCACCCGCTGAGATGTACTCAGTCGCAGCCAAGGAGGCAAAAACGATGAAAGCCCTGATACCGACCGGAGATCCCGCCGAGCCGGTCGTGCTCGCCGACGTTCCCGAGCCGACGCCGCGCGCCGACGAGGCGCTCGTGAGGGTGGAGGCGTTCTCGGTCAACCGGGGCGAGACGTTCAAGCTGGAGGCGCCCGCGCCCGGCGAACGGCCCGGCAAGGACATCGCGGGGCTCGTGGTGCAGCCGGCCGCCGACGGGAGCGGGCCGACCGGCATCGCGCGCGTCGTCGGCCATCCGATGGCGGGCGGCTGGGCGGAATTCGTGGCGGTGCCGACCAACGCCCTCGCGGTCCTGCCGGACACCGTCTCCGCACTCCAGGGCGCGGCGCTGCCGCTCGCCGGGCTCACCGCGCTGCGGCTGCTGCGTGCGGCCGGGCCCGTGCTGGGGCGGCGCGTGCTGCTGACCGGCGCGTCAGGGGGAGTTGGGCACTACGTGACCGAACTCGCGGCCGCCGCCGGGGCGGAGGTCACCGCCGTGACCCGGGACGCGGAACGCGGGGCCCGGCTCACCGAACTCGGCGCGGCCGAGATCGTCCACCAACCGGCCGACGCACGCGGACCGTACGACGTCGTGCTGGAGTCGACCGGCGGTACGGCGCTTTCCGTGGCCCTCGCGCGGCTCGCGAAGCGTGGCACGCTCATCTGGTTCGGCCAGGCCAGCCGGACCCCGGCGACGCTCGACTTCTTCGACTTCTTCAACGGGCCCGAGTCGGCCGTCATCCGCCACTTCCACTACCTCGACGCGGACAGCGGCCTCGGCGACGACCTGGCGGCGCTCGTCCGGCTGACCGCCGAAGGCCGCCTGCACCCCGAGATCGGACGCGTCGCGGACTGGTCCGACACCGCGACCACCCTCACCGATCTGAGCGACCGCCGTATCCGCGGCAAGGCCGTGCTCACCGTCTCCTGAGCGACCACACCATCTCCTGAGCAACCGAATCCCCGAAACGACCAGCAGAACCAACCGAAGGAGTTCGATCATGACCGCGATCACCGAGCCCAGGGCCGTCGTCATCCGCTACGTCGAGGCCGTCCGCGACGGCGACGCCGACGTCATCCGCGAGAGCTTCGCCGAGGACGCGACCTGGCACTACCCGGGCGATCTGCCGATCTCGAAGGTGTGGCACGGCCGCGACGCGATCGTCAACGACTTCCTGGGCGGCATGGGGCCGATCCTCGTCCCCGGCACGATGAAGGTCGAGCTGGTCAGCACGATCGCCGAGGGCGACCGCGTGGTCGCCGAGTGGACCTCGCAGGCGCAGACCGTGTACGGCGGCACGTACGACAACCGCTGTATCGGGATCTACACGGTCCGCGACGGCCGGATCAGCTCCGTCATCGAGTACGCGGACACCCGGCACGTGGCGGCGACCCTCTTCCCGGAGCAGGCCGGCCCCGAGTCCGCCGGCGCCGTGTGAGGGCGCTACGGCTCTACGCTCTACGGCTCTACGAGAACAGGGCCTGCCCGGCGGCGGCATCCGCATCGTGGCCGAGCCGGCCGACCGGCTCGGCGTGGGGCCGCGCCCGCCGATGCCGAAGTCACTCGGCGCGGGAGCCGGTCCGGAGGATCTGGCGCGGAACGCCGACCGTTACCTGGCGGAGGGCTTCGGCGAGTGATCATCGTGGACACCGGGCCGCTGGTGGCGCTCACGTTTCAGGGCCCTCTCGGGGGTCGGGTGAAGCTTCTCCGCACGCCGCGGTGACCTGACGATTTCAGGGCGCGGCCAGATACCCGCTATCGTGGTGCGGTATGCCTGCTCGCAGGCATGAACACTCTCAACAAGACCCGGAGAGAGCAATGCCTCCCAAGAAGAAGAAGGTCACGGGGCTGATCAAGCTCCAGATCAACGCCGGTGCGGCCAACCCGGCGCCGCCGGTCGGCCCCGCACTGGGCCAGCACGGCGTGAACATCATGGAGTTCTGCAAGGCCTACAACGCGGCCACCGAGTCGCAGCGCGGCATGGTGGTCCCGGTGGAGATCACGGTCTACGAGGACCGTACCTTCACGTTCATCACCAAGACCCCGCCGGCCGCGAAGCTCATCCTGAAGGCCGCGGGCGTGGACAAGGGCTCCGGCGAGCCCCACGTCAAGAAGGTCGCCTCGCTCAGCCGTGAGCAGGTGCGGGAGATCGCCACCACGAAGCTCCCCGACCTGAACGCGAACGACCTGGACGCCGCGGAGAAGATCATCGCGGGTACGGCTCGTTCCATGGGCATCACCGTCCAGGGCTGACGCCTCGCGACCAGGTGCGGGCCGACGTGCCGACCTGGAGCACCCCGGCAGTGAGTGGAAGGGCCTGCTCGGCTCGGACCACGACTCCAAGACAACGTAGGAGCAGCAAGTGAGCAAGCGCAGCAAGTCTCTCCGCGCTGCGGACGCCAGGATCGACCGGGAGCGCGTGTACGCGCCTCTGGAGGCCGTCCGTCTCGCCAAGGAGACCGCGACCACCAAGTTCGACTCGACCGTCGAGGTCGCCTTCCGCCTGGGTGTCGACCCGCGCAAGGCCGACCAGATGGTCCGTGGCACCGTGAACCTTCCGCACGGCACCGGCAAGACCGCCCGGGTCCTGGTCTTCGCGACCGGTGACCGTGCTGCGGCCGCGGAAGCCGCGGGAGCCGACATCGTCGGCTCCGACGAACTGATCGACGAGGTGTCGAAGGGCCGGCTCGACTTCGACGCCGTCGTCGCCACCCCGGACCTGATGGGCAAGGTCGGCCGGCTGGGCCGTGTGCTCGGCCCGCGTGGTCTGATGCCGAACCCGAAGACCGGTACGGTCACCCCGGACGTGGCGAAGGCGGTCACGGACATCAAGGGCGGCAAGATCGAGTTCCGCGTCGACAAGCACTCGAACCTGCACTTCATCATCGGCAAGGTCTCGTTCGACGACACCAAGCTGGTGGAGAACTACGCGGCGGCGCTGGAAGAGGTCCTGCGCCTCAAGCCGTCCGCGGCGAAGGGTCGTTACATCAAGAAGGCGGCGCTCTCCACCACGATGGGCTCGGGCATCCCGCTCGACTCGAACCGCACCCGCAACCTCCTCACCGAGGAGGACGCCGCCGTCTGACGGCAGCGCGGTACGCGGTAGCCGGGTTCCCGCCCGACCGCACCAAGGCACCACCAAGGCACCACAACGGCGCCCCGCTTTCCCCGGTATCCCCGGGCGGAGCGGGGCGTCCGCCGTTTACAGTGGGGCGCTCGCCCGTGACGCAGGGGCACGGGGGCAGGGGACAACCA
>NZ_JACEGK010000181.1:0-13592 GCF_056859195.1 Streptomyces sp. NH27 | reverse complement strand
GTGCTGTAGAGGACGCCGCCGACGAGCACGCAGACCATCACGGCGACGCCGCCGGTGCGCATGAAGTCCGGCAGGAAGAAGACCGCGACCCAGCCGAGCGCGATGTAGCAGGGCGTGTAGAGCCAGCGGGGGGCGCCGACCCAGAAGACCCGGAAGGCGATGCCGGCCAGCGCGCCGGCCCAGATCAGCCACAGCAGCAGCTCGGAGGTGGCCCCGGGGAGCAGCAGGATCGTCAGCGGGGTGTAGGTGCCCGCGATGATCAGGAAGATGTTGGCGTGGTCAAGTCGTCGCAAAATTCCGGCGCCGCGCGGGCCCCAGTTTCCGCGGTGGTAGAGCGCGCTGACGCCGAACAGGGCGCAGGCGGTGACGGTGAAGACGGCGCAGGCGATCCGCCCACGGGTGCTCTGTGCGAAGGCCGTCAGGACCACGCCGGAGATCAGCACGGCGGGGAACATTCCCGCGTGCAGCCATCCCCTGAGCTTGGGTTTTGCGGGTTTTGGCAGGTCGACCGGAGCAGCGGCGGGGGCTGCGTCGTCGGTCTCGTCCACGGCGGTCATAGCGCGGATCTTACCTACGCGACCGTAAGTTACCCATAAGTAATGTTACCGCCTTCCGTGTGGTGATGCTCACGCTGGGTGGTCTGGACAGAATCATTTGGTCGGGACCACACTCATATGAGTGCGGTCGGCACCGGATGAGCACTCCACGAACGCGTCCGGGCCGCAGCCCCCAAGGGGCCGAGACAACACCCTCACAGCACGCCGGTCTGTGCGGACCCGGCGGGACGGAGCGATCGTGGCGCGCGGCAATGCGGCTCCCACCAACCATCAGGAACTGATCAACTGGGTCGGCGAGATCGCCGAACTCACCCAGCCCGACGAGGTCGTGTGGTGCGACGGCTCCGAGGAGGAGTACCACCGCCTCGCCGGGGAACTCGTCGCCAAGGGCACCTTCACCAGGCTCGACCCGACCCTGCGCCCCAACTCGTACTACGCGGCCTCAGACCCGACCGACGTGGCGCGGGTCGAGGACCGGACCTTCATCTGCTCGCGACGCGAGGCCGACGCGGGCCCGACCAACCACTGGAAGGCGCCCGCCGAGATGCGGGAGATCTTCACCGGCCGGAAGGGTGACGGCGCGTCCGCCGACGAGGGCGGCGACGGCAGCGAGGGCGGCCTGTTCCGCGGCGCCATGCGCGGCCGGACCATGTACGTGGTGCCGTTCTGCATGGGCCCGCTCGGCTCGGAACTGTCCGCGATGGGCGTGGAGATCACCGACTCCGCCTACGTCGCGGTGTCCATGCGCACCATGACCCGGATGGGCCGCCCGGTGCTGGACGAACTCGGCACCGACGGCGCCTTCGTCAAGGCCGTGCACTCCGTCGGCGCCCCGCTGGTCGACGGCCGGGCCGACGTGCCGTGGCCGTGCAACGCGACCAAGTACATCTCGCACTTCCCCGAGGACCGCGAGATCTGGTCGTACGGCTCCGGCTACGGCGGCAACGCGCTGCTCGGCAAGAAGTGCTACGCGCTGCGGATCGCCTCGGTGATGGCCCGCGACGAGGGCTGGCTCGCCGAGCACATGCTGATCCTGAAGCTGACGCCCCCGCGCGGAGCGGCCAAGTACGTCGCGGCGGCCTTCCCGTCGGCCTGCGGCAAGACCAACCTCGCCATGCTGGAGCCCACCGTCTCCGGCTGGAGCGTGGAGACCATCGGCGACGACATCGCCTGGATGCGGTTCGGCGCGGACGGCCGGCTCTACGCGATCAACCCCGAGGCCGGCTTCTTCGGCGTCGCCCCCGGCACCGGCGAGCACACCAACGCCAACGCGATGAAGACCATGTACGGCAACTCGATCTTCACCAACGTCGCCCTCACCGACGACGGCGACGTGTGGTGGGAGGGCATGACCGAGCAGCCGCCGGCCCACCTCACCGACTGGAAGGGCAACGACTGGACGCCGGACAGCGGTACCCCGGCCGCCCACCCCAACGCCCGCTTCACCGTGCCGGCCGCCCAGTGCCCGATCATCGCGCCCGAGTGGGAGGACCCCAAGGGCGTGCCGATCTCGGCGATCCTCTTCGGCGGCCGTCGCGCCTCCGCGGTGCCGCTGGTCACCGAGTCTTTCGACTGGCAGCACGGCGTCTTCCTCGGCGCGAACGTCGCCAGCGAGAAGACCGCCGCCGCCGAGGGCAAGGTCGGCGAACTGCGCCGCGACCCGTTCGCGATGCTGCCGTTCTGCGGCTACAACATGGGCGACTACTTCGGCCACTGGGTCGAGCTCGGCAAGGAGCACGACCCCGCGAAGCTGCCCCGGATCTACTACGTCAACTGGTTCCGCAAGGACGCCGACGGGCACTTCGTGTGGCCCGGGTTCGGTGAGAACAGCCGCGTGCTGAAGTGGATCGTGGAGCGGCTCAACGGCCAGGCGGAGGGGGTGCGCACCCCCATCGGTGTGCTGCCGGCCGAGGGCGCCCTCGACACGGACGGGCTGGGCCTGTCCGCGGCCGACCTGGAACTTCTGCTCACGGTCGACCCGGAGATCTGGCGCGAGGAGGCGGCGCTCATCCCGGCCCACCTGGAGACCTTCGGGGACCACACCCCGCCCGAGCTGTGGGCGGAGTACCGCGCCCTGGTCGAGCGGCTGGGGTAAGCGATCAGGGGCGCGGGGAAGACCCCCGCGCCCCTGCGAAACAGCCCTTACGGCTGGAGTTCTTACGGCTGGCCGTAACCGTCGAGGAAGCGGCCGATCCGGCACACCGCGTCGCGCAGGTCCTCCGCGCGCGGCAGCGTGACGATGCGGAAGTGGTCCGGCTCGGGCCAGTTGAACCCGGTGCCGTGCACGATCATGATCTTCTCCGCGCGCAGCAGGTCCAGCACCATCTGCCGGTCGTCCTTGATCTTGTACACCTGCGGGTCGAGCCGCGGGAAGGCGTACAGCGCCCCCTTCGGCTTGACGCAGCTGATGCCGGGGATCTCCATCAGCGCTTCGTACGTGGCGTCGCGCTGCGCCCGCAGCCGGCCGCCGGGCAGGACCAGGGAGTTGATCGACTGGTGGCCGCCGAGCGCGGTCGCGATGGCGTGCTGCGCCGGCATGTTCGCGCACAGCCGCATGTTCGCGAGGATGGTCAGGCCCTCGATGTAGCTGCCGGCGTGCTTCTTCGGGCCGCACACCGCCATCCAGCCGCTGCGGAAACCGGCCACGCGGTACGCCTTCGACAGGCCGTTGAAGGTGAGCGTGAGCAGGTCGGGGGCGAGCGCGGCGGTGGGGGTGTGGGTGGCGTCGTCGTAGAGGATCTTGTCGTAGATCTCGTCGGAGCAGACCACCAGGCGGTGCCGGCGGGCGATGTCGGTGATGCCGCGCAGCAGCTCGTCGTCGTAGACGGCGCCGGTGGGGTTGTTCGGGTTGATCACCACGATCGCCTTGGTGCGGTCGGTGACCTTGCGTTCGATGTCGGCGAGGTCCGGCATCCAGTCGGACTGCTCGTCGCAGCGGTAGTGCACCGCGGTGCCGCCGGCCAGCGAGACCGAGGCGGTCCACAGCGGGTAGTCGGGGGCGGGGACCAGCACCTCGTCACCGTCGTCGAGCATCGCCTGCATCGACATCTGGATCAGTTCGGACACGCCGTTGCCGAGGTAGATGTCGTCGACGTCCAGCGGGATGCCCTTGGTCTGGTAGTGCTGCATCACCGCGCGGCGCGCCGAGAGCAGCCCCTTCGCGTCCCCGTAGCCATGCGCGTCACCGAGGGTGCGCAGCATGTCCTCGAGGATCTCCGGCGGGCAGTCGAACCCGAAGGGCGCCGGGTTGCCGGTGTTCAGCTTCAGGACGCGGTGGCCGGCCGCCTCCAGCCGCATCGCCTCCTCAAGAACCGGACCCCGGATCTCGTAACAGACGTTTGCGAGCTTCGTGGACTGAATCACCTGCATGCCGGTCACCTTACGGCGGCGCAACCCGAGCCGCGCGGTGTTTTTCACCACGTGGACACCGGACGGATTTCGCCGGGACCGCACCACGGGCGGGCCCGGCTGGGACACTCGGGGGATGGCGATCCAACCGCCGCACGGCAACCGCCCCTGGCCCGCCGTGCCCGGCACGGTACGGATGGGGGAAGGCGCCCGCAGCGGGCTGGTGCTGCTCAACGACGAGCCGGTGGCCGGCGCCGCCGACGACGAACTGGGCGCCCGGTGGGTGGCGGAGCAACTGTCCGCGCTGCTGCTGGCCTCCCGGCGCTCCACGCCCTTCACCCTCGCGGTGGAGGGCGGCTGGGGGATGGGCAAGAGCAGCCTGATGCGGCTGGTCGACGCCAAGTTGCAGGACACCGGCGGCGTGCACACCGTCTGGTACAACGCCTGGAGCTCGACCGGGGCCGATGCGCTCGAAGGGCTGATCAAGTCCGTGCTGGCGCAGTTCGACCCGAACATCCTGCGCCGCGCGCTGCGCCGGTTACAGAGCGGCAGCGGCCTGGCCAGGGTGGCCCGCGCGCTCACGCTGGTGGCCGCGGGGCCGCTGGGCGTGGCGGGCATGGTGGACGCGCTGTGGCGCGCGCTGTCGGTGGACGCCACCGCGCGCAACCACATGCGGGACGCGCTGCGGAAGATGGTGGCGGACTGGACGGCCGCGCCGCACCCGGGAGCCCCCGGCCGGCTGCTGGTGATCTTCATCGACGACCTCGACCGCTGCTCCCAGGAGACGGTGCTCGCGCTGTGCGAGGCGCTCAAGGTCTACCTGGACGTGCCCGGCCTCGCCTTCGTGATCGGCTGCGACCGCGAGGCGATGAGCGAGGAAGGCATGCTGCGCAGCCTCACGCCGGCCGGCGTGGCCTTCATGGAGAAGATCTTCCAGACCAGCTACCGCATCCCCGCTCCCGGCAACCACGACATCCAGCAGTACGTGTGGAGCTGCGCCGGGCGGGCCGGCATCGCCGACCTCCTCGACCAGCAGCTGGTGGAGCTGCTGGGCAATCGGGCCGCCCGCAACCCCCGCCGGGTGAAGAGCCTGGTCAACAGCTTGCTGCTGGAGGCGAACCTCAACCCGAGCTGGTTCGACCTGAGCACCGAGGCGGTCATCATCACGGTGCTGCTCCGGTATCTCTACATCGACTTCTACCGGCTGATGACCGCGCAGAACGAGCCCGGCTCGCAGCCCGAGGTGGTGGACACGTTCTTCGAGTACTGCGTGGTCCGGGCGCTGCTGCGGGCCGGTTCGCACTGGTCGTCCCGCGACTCGGCGCGGGTCGACGGCTTCCTGGCCCGGTACTCCATGGCGCTGCCGCAGGGCGAGGACCAGCACGACCGCGAGGGCGCCCTGCGCAGGCTGGAGGGCGAACTGCCGGACCAGTTCCCCGTGTTGGCCATCGACCAGACGTTCGTGTCGCTGCTGCACGCGCTGCGGACGCTGGACGGCGCGGAACTGGTGCTCCAGCGGCTGCGGGAGGGGATGGACCGCCCGCCGGAGCCGGAGCCGGAGCCGGCGCCGCCCGCGCTGCCATCGCCCGTGCCGCAGTCGCCCGCGCCGACATCGCTGCCGCCCGCGCCGGAGATGGTGGGGCTGCCGGACAGCGGCGGGCCGACGACACTGCCGCGGCCGGGCGGGCAGCCCGGTGCGGGTGTGCAGCCTGGACAGGGCGCGCCGAGCGAACGGTCCAGCGGGGAACGGGTGAGCGGCGACCGGCCGGGTGGGGAGCGGTCGGCGAGCCCGCCGCCGTCGCCGCGCACCGCGACGCAGCAGTCCGCGGCCAGGCCGGCCAGGCCGGCCAGGCTGGCCTGGCCGGTCAATCCGGTCAGCCCCGTGCTCGACCCGCAGGACACCGAGACCTTCCCCGTGGAGTACCCGCTGCCGGCCGGGTACGCCCAGCGGATGTCGTCGTCGCGCGCGGATATGGAGGGGCGGGCCGCCCGCCCGCCGGTCGTCGTGATGGTGGGCTTCACCTCGACCACCGCGGGGGCGGTCGGGTTCGCGCTGCGCCGCGGCGGTCTTGACCACGACTTGGCCTTCTACGAAGTGCTGTGGCCCGACGTGCTGGCCCGCGGACCGCAGGCCGTGCTGTGCCACGTCGCCGCGTTCGGCACCCCCGGCCGGGGCTTCGAGCTGATCCGGGCGGCCCGGAGTCAGGGATACCGGGGCGTGGTCGTCTTCTACACCCCGACGCTGACCCCGAACGAGCGGCTGGCCGCCGACCAGCTCGACGCCGGCATCACCAACGACCCCGACCGGGCGGCCGGCCTGCTGCGGGCCGCGCTGCAACGGCAGCCGGCCGACCCGCCCGCTGCTTCCGGCTGAGCGGCTCCGTCGATGCCGGATGCCGGATGCCGGATGCCTGACGCCCGGTGCACCGTGCCTGACGCCTGACGCCTGACGCCCGGTGTCCGACGCCCGACACCCGCGGTTCCGCTCCCGCTTCACGCGTGGTGGCCGCCGCGCGCCGGCGACCTGCGGACCGAGCGCCCGGCGAGTACCCCCGTACGCCGCCCGTCGGTCATCACGAACCGCCCGTCCACCAGCACGTACGGAATCCCCGTCGGCAGGGTGCGCGGGCGGTCGAAGGTGGCGCCGGACGCGACCGTGTCCGGGTCGAAGAGCACCAGGTCGGCGCGGTAGCCGGTGCGGACCAGGCCGCGGTCGGGCAGTCGCAGCCGGGCCGCGGGCCGCCCGCTCAGGTGTGCCACGCACTCCTCCAGCGTCAGCACGCCCAACTCCCGTACGTAGCGGCCGAGATACGCGGGGAAGGTGCCGTAGGCGCGGGGGTGCGGTTTGGCGCCGCGCAGGATGCCGTCGGAGCCCGCGGTGTGCGCGCGGTGGCGCATGATCGTACGGACGTTGGACTCGTCGCCGACGTGTTGCAGGATCGTGGTGCCCAGGCGGTCGGCGAGCAGGAGGTGGCGGGCGGTGGGCCAGCCGGCCACCCGGGTGCCGATGCGGGGGGACAGGGCGGGGTCGGTGACGCCCGAGATCTCGATGGTGGACCAGTCGACGGGCACCCCGTGGCAGCCGTCGGAGCCCTCGTCCTCCAGGGCACGGCGGATGGCCTCGGCCGCGGTGTCGTCCCGCAGCCGTGCGAGGGTGGCGTCCGGGCCGCCCTCCGCGGCCCAGCTCGGCAGCAGCGCGACCAGGGTGGTGCAGCCCGGGGTGTACGGATACGTGTCCAGGGTGACGTCGACGCCCGTGTCCAGGGCGCGGTCGAGCAGGGCCAGCAGTTCGGGGGCGCGGCCGGTGTTCTCGTCGAAGTTCATCGTGGCGTGGGCCAGGTGCAGGGCGCACCCCGACTCCCGGGCGAGCGTGATCATCTCCTCGTACGCGGTCAGCGCGCCGGCGCCGTACGACCGGTGGTGCGGGCAGTAGTAGCCGTCGTAGGCCGCCACCACCCGGCACAGCTCGGTCAGTTCACAGTCCGAGGCGTACATCCCCGGGGTGTAGGTGAGCCCCGACGACATCCCCACGGCGCCTTCGGCGAGGCCGCGCGCGACCTCCTCCTTCATCCGGTCCAGCTCGCGCTCCGACGGCGGCCGGTCCGCCCAGCCCATCACCATCGCGCGTACGGTGCCCTGGGGTACCAGGTAGGCGGCGTTCACCGCGATGCCCTGGTCCAGCCGGTCCAGGTAGTCGCCGACGCCGCGCCAGGTGAACTCCGCGTCGGCGCCCGGGCCGTTCCACCCGGCGATCTGGGTGCGCAACTCCTTGAGGGTGACGTCGTCGACGGGGGCGTAGGACAGGCCGTCCTGCCCCAGTACCTCCAAGGTGACGCCCTGGGCCGCCTTCGCCTCGTGCGCGGGGTCCTCCAGCACGGCGAGGTCGCTGTGCGCGTGCATGTCGATGAAGCCCGGGGCCAGCGCCAGCCCGTCCGCGTCCACCACGAGCCGCCCGCCGAGCCGCGCCCCGCCGTCCCGCTCCCGCCGGATCTCCGTGATCCGCCCGCCGTCCACCCCGACGTCGGCACGGTACGAGTCGCCACCCGACCCGTCCACGACCCGCGCTCCGCGTACCACCAGCTCCATGAGCAGCTATCTTCCCCTACCGTGCAAACAGGTCCGGACCAGCGTGTGCCAGCAGGCACGCCTTGCCGTGGGTACACCGGCGAACCGGAGGAGTAGAGATGGCCAAGGAGGCCCCGCAGGACTGGTCGGTTCTGGCGGACGAGCTCCATGCGGCAGGCGTCGGCCCGGCCGAAGTACGTTCCGGCGCACGCTTGTTGCTGGCACAGGCGCGCGGTCGGCAACTGGCCGAGACGCGCACACAGCACGGCCTCGCCCAGCGTGACATCGCGGCTGCGATGGGTGTCAGCATCGCCCGCGTCTCCCAGATCGAACACGGCGAAGCCGCCACGCTCGATGTCGTCGCCCGCTACGTCGAAGCGCTGGGCGGCCGACTCGACCTGGTTGCCGACTTCGGTGACCACACCGTTCGTCTGCCCGCGGGCGGCGAGACGGGTGCGGCTGCCTGAACGATTCCGGCGGGTGGCCCGCCCCTGCCGCCGGGCCGTTCGGGTGGCAGGGGCGGGCGTACCGGCGGGTCAGAAATACGTGCGGACGTATGACGTGACCGTGCCGTCCGCCCGGGCTACCGGGATGAGCACCCACTTGTCGAACGTGGTGCACGGGTGGGAGACGCCGAGCGCCACCCAGTCGCCGACCTCCAGGCCGTCCTCGGGCGGGACGCGCAACCAGGCGTGCTGGTCGGAGAGTTTGACCACCTCCAGCCCGTCCGGCGCCGGGCGCACCGCGCCGTCGCGGGCGGAGCGGACCGTGCGGGGCGTCGGCAGCCCGAGGTCGTAAGGGGCGTCCCGCTTGCCCGCGTTGAGGAACGCCTGGTCCGGTGCCGGCCGGGAGACGACCTGTGCCCACAGCCGGAAGGCGGGTTGCAGGTCGCCGTCGTCCGGCACCCGGTTGAACGGGGTGATCCGCCGGTAGTGGTCGTCGTCATGGGTGACGTACGCCCCCGAGCGCAGCAGCCGCAGCACCGGCCGGGACAACTCCGGTACCTCCGCGAAGACTTCCGCGACCGCGTCGAACCACGCGGAGCCGCCCGCGCTCACCACGATCCCGGTGGCGTCCGCGAACCGGTCGGCCCGGTCCAGCGTCTCGGCGAGCGCCACCAGCCGGCGCAGGTAGGCCCGTACCCGCTCCGGATCGGCGTCGGGCACCTCGCCCTCGTACCCGGCCACGCCCACCAGCCGCAGCGTGCCGGCCGCCGCGACCGCCGCCGCGACCGCCTCGGCCTCGCGGTCGGTGCGCACGCCGGTCCGCGCGCCCGGCCCGGCGCCGAGTTCCACCACGACGTCCAGCTGCCGTCGTACGCCGGCCGCGCGCAGCGCCGCGTCCATCAGCTCGACCCCGCGCAACGAGTCGACGTAGGCGACGAGTTCGAAGTCCGGGTCGGCGTCCAGCTCCGCGCCGATCCAGCGCAGCGCGGCCGCGTCCACCAGCTCGTTGGCGAGGAAGATCCTCGGCACCCCGAACGCCCTTGCCACCCGCACCTGGTGCGGCACGGCCAGGGTGATCGCCCAGGCGCCGCGGGCGAGTTGGCGGGCGAAGAGCTGCGGCGCCATGGAGGTCTTGCCGTGCGGCGCGAAGACCAGGCCGTACTTGGCGGTGTACTCCTCCAGCGCCGCCAGGTTGTGCTCCAGGGCCTCCTCGGACAGCACGAGCAGCGGCGTGCCGAAACCGCCGTCGAACAGGCTGCGGCGCTGTGCGGCCAGCTCGCCCACCGTCAGCCCCTCGGCGTCCGGCGGAAGCCCCTTGAAGCGATGGTCTACCCGCTCGCCGTCCAGTGCCGCGATCCGCTCGTCGATGTCCATCCACCCTCCCGGAAGCGGCCCGGTCGTGCCGGGGCCGCGTCGTACGGTCGTTGCATCCTGTGCAACGACCGTTGCGTATTCTGTTTCCAGCTGTCTAACATCCTGGTCGGCGCGGGGTCAACGGCGTCCGGACCGGCCGGCCCGGCAGTACCCCGGCTCCGCTCCGGCCCCGTCCGCCCGCCCGAGCCCGTACGGAACCCGTACCGAGCCCGTACCGACGAGGAGCGGAGACCCGCGTGACCGCAACGCCGAGTGCCGAACGTGTCGATGTCGTCTGCCTGGGCGAGTCCATGGTGACCTTCGTACCCTCCCGGCCCGGACCGCTCGCCGACGTCCCCTCTTTCGCCCGTGCCATCGGCGGCGCCGAGTCCAACGTGGCCTGCACGCTCGCCCGCGCCGGGCACACCACGAGTTGGGTGAGCCGGGTCGGCGCGGACGGCTTCGGCGACCACCTGGTGGACACCATCGCTGCCGCCGGCGTGGACGTCGGCGCGGTGCAACGCGACCCGCACCGGCCCACCGGCGTCTACTTCCGCACCGCGCAGGAGCGCGCCACCACCGTGGCCGGGCCGTCCGGCCGCGCCGAGGTCGTCTACTACCGCAAGGGCTCGGCCGCCTCCGCGCTGTCGCCCGCGCTGGTCCGCCGGAGCGACGTGTGGGCCGGCCGGGTACTGCACCTGACCGGCATCACCCCCGCGCTGTCCGCGACCTGCCGCGCCCTGATGGGCCGCCTCACCCACCGCGAACCGGGCCGCCCGCTGGTCTCCTTCGACGTCAACCACCGCCCCGCGCTGTGGCACGGCGCCGACCCGTGGCAGCTCGCCGAACTGGCCCGCGGCTGCGACCTGGTCTTCGTCGGGGAGGACGAGGCACAGGCGGCGTGGGGCCTGCCGGACGCCGACGCGGTACGGGCCGCGCTGCCGGAGCCGGCGGTGCTCGTGGTCAAGCAGGGCGCGGCCGGGGCGACGGTGTTCACCTCCGCAGGGGCGGAACTTCCGGGTGGACTGGGCGACTTGGGCGATCTGGGTGACGCGGGCGGCTTGGGCGGCGCGGGCGGTCCGGGCGGGGGCGGCATCCGGCTGCAGGTGCCCGCGCCCGCCGTGGACGTGGTCGCGCACGTCGGCGCGGGCGACGCCTTCGCCGCCGGGTTCCTGTCCGCGACGCTGCGCGGGCTGCCGCTGCGGGACCGGATGCGCCACGGTCACCTGCTGGCCGCCGCCGCCCTGACCGTGCCCGACGACCTGGCGGTGCCGCCGGACCGGGCCCGTACCGACGCGTTGGCCGCGCTGGACGACGCGGCATGGGGCAGACTGCGGCTGGGCCCGGGATGGACGCGGGAGTCGGGCGGAGAGGTGCCGGGATGAGCCAGACCGTGGACCGGGCGCTGAGCATCCTGCCGCTGCTCGCGGAGGGGCCGGCCGGGCTCGAACAGGTCGCCGCGCGGCTCGACGTGCACAAGTCGACCGCGCTGCGGCTGCTGCGCACCCTGCACGAGCACGGCCTGGTCTACCGCCAGCAGGACCAGCGCTACCGGCTCGGCGCCCGGCTGTTCGCCCTCGCCCAGCAGGCCGTCGAGGCGCTGGACATCCGCGAGATCGCCCACCGGCACCTGGCCGCGCTCAACGAACGCACCGGCCACACCGTGCACTTGGCGGTGTACGAGCAGGGCGAGGTGGTCTACATCGACAAGATGGAGAGCCGCTACCCGGTGCGGATGTACTCCCGGGTCGGCCGGCCGGTCGCCATCACGGTGGCCGCCGTCGCCAAGCTGCTCCTCGCCGACCTGCCGGAGCCCGAGCGGCGGGCGGTCGCCGAACGGCTGGACTACCCCCGCTACACCGCCCGTTCGACACCGGACGCGGCCGCGTTCCTCGCCGAACTGGCCCGGGTGCGCGAGCAGGGCTGGGCGAGCGACCTCGGCGGCCACGAGGAGTCCATCAACTGCGTCGGCGCGCCGATCCACGGCCCGGACGGCCGGGTCTGCGCCGCGATGTCGCTGTCCGCGCCCAACGTGGTGGTCGGCGCCGACGAACTGCTGCGGCTTCGCCCGCTGATCCTGCGTACCGCGCACGCGGTGGGCGAAGAGCTGTGCGGCAGGAACGGGAGCGAGCGCGGTACGCAGGATCAGCGGGAGGATCGTGCCGAACCCGGCCGGCGCGCTGCCGCTTCCGGCGGACCCGAGGAGCCGGCCGGACCCGCGACTTCCTTCCGCCCGGCCGACCCCGACGGCCCGTCGCACGGGTCTCATGATCCGCACGACTTGCACGACCCGCACGACTCTCACCACGACGAACCGAACAACGAGGACACCGAAGCATGAGCGACCAGCCCGAGACCGGCACCGACCGCCTTCCGCGCCTGCCCAAGACGGCGATCACCCCGCCCACGCACACCGCGCCGCCGGCGAAGTTCTCGCACGGCGTCCGCAAGGGCAATATCCTCCAGGTCGCCGGCCAGGTCGGTTTCCTGCCCGCCGTCGAAGGCCAGGCCCCGACCCCGGCCGGGCCGACCCTGCGCGAGCAGACGCTCCAGACCCTCGCGAACGTCCACTCCGTGCTGACCGCCGGCGGCGCGAGCTGGGAGGACGTGGTCATGGTCCGCGTCTACCTCACCGACACCGCGCACTTCGCCGAGCTGAACGACCTCTACAACGCCTACTTCGCCGATCTCGAAGAGCCGCCCGCGGCCCGCACGACGGTCTACGTCGGCCTGCCCGCGGGCCTGTTGATCGAGATCGACGCGCTGGCCGTACTGGGCTGAACCGCCGCTTTCCAACGGCGAAGGGAGCGCCCCCGGTTGGGGACGCTCCCTTCGTGCTGAACGTGCTGAACGTGCTGAACGTGTTGAACGTGCTGAACGTGTTGGCCGTGCCGGTCGGTGCTGTTGTGCTTACGACATCGCGTGCACGTGGGCGCCCACCGTGTTGGACCAGGAATTCCCGTTGGAGGCATCCCAGTTCGTGGACCAGGTCATGGCGCCACGGATGGTGGGCCACTTGGCCGACGGGTGGAAGGTGCCGCAGTTGGTGCCGCTGGCAAGGCAGTCGAGCGCGTTGTCGACCACCGACGGGGAGACGTAGCCGGAGCCGGCCGCGCTGGTGGACGCGGGGGTGCCGATGCCGACCTGGGACGGGTCGAGGCCGGCCTGGATCGCGGTGCAGGCCAGCGTGGTGATGAAGTCCACGGTGCCCTCGCTGTAGACCCCGCCGTCGCAGCCGTTCATCGAACCGCTGTTGTAGTACTGGGTGTTGACGACGGTGAGGATGTCCTTGATGTTCAGCGCGGTGGCCAGGTAGTCACTGGACGGCGACAGCATGTCGATGGTCTGTGGCGCCATCGTGATGATCAGCCCCGAGCCCGCCTTCGAGCTGAGGCTGTGCAGCGCCTGCGACATGTAGGTCGGGTCGATCCCGTTCTCCAGGTCGATGTCCACGCCGTTGAAGCCGTACGTCTGCATCAGGGTGTAGACGCTGTTGGCGAAGTTCGTCGCCGAGGTGGAGTCGCGCACCGAGATGGTGCCGTCCTGGCCGCCGACGGAGATGACCACCTTCTTGCCCGCCGCCTGCTTGGCCGCGATGTCCGCCTTGAACTGCGCCTCGCTGTAGTTGAGCGACGGGTCCAGGGAGAAGGTGACCGCGCCGGGCGTGGTGGTGGCGGTGGCGAAGGCCACGGCGATGATGTCGTACTGGTCCTGCACCTGCGCGATGGTCTGCACGGTCGCGCCGTTGGAGAAGTCCTGCCAGTAGCCGGTCACCGCGTGCTTGGGCAGGTCGCCGGTCGGCGGGCTGGTGGGAGGCGTGGTG
>NZ_JACEGK010000180.1:0-13630 GCF_056859195.1 Streptomyces sp. NH27 | reverse complement strand
GTCCGCCCATGCGGTGAGTTCGGGGCGCTCGTGGATGAGGGTTTCCAGGGGCTCGTATGCCAGCTGCCACGCGCGTGTCTCGTCGTCGCGGGTCCGGCTGAGCGGGGTGACGGGGCCGGCGAGGGCGGTGTGGGCGGCGGCGAGGCCATCGGGGCTGATACCGGAGCGGCGCAGCACGGCGTCGACGGTCTCGAGCCGTACGGTCAGCGAACGACCTTGGCGCGGGGCCCGGCCCAGCAGGCGTTCGGCTGCCGCGCGTTGCGCGTCGGTCGGTGCGGCCAGCGAAACGGGGCCGGTGAGCGGCTGTTCGCGTGCCAGGCGGCGGTGTACGCGCTCCATGAGCCAGCCGAGATCGGGAGTTCCCAGCAGACGGCGCAGGCGGGCGATGTCGACCGGTGCGGGAGCGTCGGTGGTGTGGTGAACCGGGCGGTCGTCGGCGCCTATCCCCACACCGACTCCAGACCGTCTGCCGTCGCCGTGTCCGCCTGCTGCCGGTGCCCGGGGTGCCGGCCGCGGGCGCGGGTGGTGCCGTCCCATTCCCAGCGGGTGACCAGGACCGCCGCCACCTCGTCGATCCGGGAGAGCTGGGCGATGGCGATGCCGGGGACCTGCGGGTAGCAGGCCCACTCGCGTTCGCTGGTCATCACCACGTCGAGGTCGAAGGCGTGCAGCAGGCCAAGGCACTTGGCGCGTGAGTCGTCGTCGACGCCGGCGAACGCCTCGTCGAGGGTGACCAGGCGCGGCGCGTGCGGGTTGCCGGCACTCGCGTAGTGCGAGGACGCGGCGGCGAACAGCGGTACGGACACCGCCAGGACGCGTTCGCCGCCGGAGGCCGGGCCCGTGGCGGGGACCCAACGACCGTTCTGCTGGCGTTCGACGGTGAACTCGTGCCAGGCGCGGTAGTCCAGGGCGGCGGTCAGGTATTCCAGCCAGCTTCCGGAGCTGTCGTCCGTCTGCTGCTGGGCGATCTGCACTTGGAGGAACTCGCCGACCGCGGCGCGGTCCTCGTCGGTCCAGGCGTCGGCGGACTGGCGCAGCCGCTCCCGGGCCTGGGCCAGCCCGGCCGGGGCCTTGCGTGCGGCCCGCCAGACCAGGCGCAGCCGCATCCCGGTCGAGGTGGGGCGTTCCTCCAGTTCGCGGTTCATGGCGTGGACGTGGCGTTCGCCGGCCCCGATGAGCTCCTGCAAGGTGCCCGCGACCTCGGTGATCAGGTGGGTTTCCAGGATCTCGCGTTCGTGCGCGGACAGAATGCGCTGGAGTTCACCGACCTCGGTGGAGAGCGCCGCCACGAGTTCGGGCACGGCGTGTTCGCGGCCCTGGTAGACGATGTCGACGACCATGCCGTCCTCGACCATGCGGCCGGACGCGGTGTGCCCGTGCCGGGAGAGCGATCCTTGAAGGGTCGTCAGTTCCTCGCTCAGGCGCCGCTGCACGCGCTCCCAGGCGCCGTCGGAGTCGTCGGTCTGCGCCAGCGCGGCCTCCACGGCGCGCGCGAGCGTGACGGCGGGGGTCGCGGCCCACGGTTCTTCGCCGGTCGCGGGAATGTCGAGATCGGGCAGGGCGATGGCGAGCAGGCCGGTGGCGGCGAACCGCTGGAGTGCGGCGACGGCGGCGGCGCGGGCCGCGGCGGCGTCGGTGACGTCCTTCTCCAGTTGCTCGATACGGCCTTCGGCCCGGCTGGCCCGCCGGTCGGCCTCGGTGTGCTGCTGGCGGGCCCGTTGCTGGTCATGGGTGCAGGTGCGCAGGGCGTCGGCGGTTTCGGCGAGGCGGCGTTCGAGTTCGGCGACAGCCGTGCCGACCGTGGAGCGCAGGGTGCGGTGGCGTTCGTCGGCGGTGGCCGCGTGAAGGGCCGCTCCCTCGGCTCGTACGGTGAATTCCGCGGTGCGCTGTGCGGCCCCCGCCACCTCCGTACGTTCCTCGTCGACCATGTCGGCCGCCTCGCGGCGTTCGCGCAGGGCCGGCCACAGGGTGGCCAGGAGGACATCGAGGTCGGCGAGGGCCTGCCGGATCGCGGCCAGCGCGGTCCGGTCACCGGGCAGCCCCAGATCCGCGGCCGTGTCGGAGAGTTCGATCGCGGCCCGCTCGGCCCTGCCCGCGGCCTCGGTCAGGTCGGCGGTCCGCTCGTCGCGCCGGGTACGGGCCCGGTGCGTGGCGGTGGACGTCGCGGTCACCTCGGCATGGGCCTGCCGGAGCGGGGCGTCGTCGGGTACGGCGGCCAGTTCGGCGTCGAGCACGCCGCGGCGGTCACGAATGGCGGCGGCCTCGGCCGCGACGGTCTCCGACTCGGCGCGCAGAGCGGCGAGTTCGGCGCGCAGGGTGGCGATGCGGGCCCGTCGCGCCTCCTCCCGGGCCCCCGCGCCGACGAATTGCGCGGCCGGCTTGGTCCATCGGCCGGTCAAGGCGCCGACGCGGAACGCACCGTCAGGGGAGACCCACGTGCCGGTGCCGGGCGCGCCGTCGCTTCGCGGAGGATCGGTGACCGCGTCATTCCCGTACGACACGGTCGCCGTCGCCTGCGCGAGGCCGATCGCCGCCAGCAGCCGCGCCACCGGCTCCTCGCCGAGTTCCGCCGCACGCGCGTCCCCGTGGTCCACCGCGGGGCGCAGCGCACTGGCCAGCGACGTCCCGGCCACGGGCCCGTGGTCCGGCGCGAGAAGGATGTCATGACCGTCCGCGGTGAGGACGGCGCCGTCGGGGAGTACCCAGGCGTCGAGGAGGCCGGATGCCTCAAGTGCCGCCTCGATTCCCGCGCGTTCGGTGTCATCGAGCCCGTCACGGAAGTCGACAAGCCGCCACAACGGCGCGCCGGGGACCCGCTCCCGCAGACCGGGGGTACGGGTGTGCGGGGCGTCGGGTTCGCGCCGGTCCCCGGCCTCAAGACCGGCGAGTTCGGCTGCCGCCCGCGCCGTGCTCCCGGCCACCTCCTTGTGACGCCGTCCCAGTTCCGCCGTGCGGTCGGCGAGTTCGGCCGACCGGGTGCGGTGGGCGTGCGCCGCTCGCTCGCGAGCCGGGTACGGCCCGGCCAACAGCCGTGTCCACTGCTGGAGTTCGTCCAACAACCCCACCGGGTCGGCGTACGCCAGTTCCGTGCACCGGTCGCCGTGCTCGCGTACGGCGGCCACGAGCGCCCCGCCCGCGTGTTCGGCCGCTTCTTCCGCCTGGCCCTGTGCCTCGACGTTGTGGGCGAGGTCGGCTTCGGCCTCGTCCACCCGCCGGGCGGCCTCGTTGCGTTCCCGGGCCGTCCGATCGGCCTGGTCCAGCAGGTTCTCTACGTGGCTGACGGCGCGCCGTCCGCGGGCCGTGGACTCCTCGGCCGATTGCGCCGCCGGTTCCGTGTCGAGCTCGACGTGGGCCTGGCCGGCGGTCTCGTGCACGCGGACGAGCAGCGCCTCGGCCCGCGCCTGTACGGAGGTGAGGCGGTTTTCGGCGGCGCCGAGGCGGCCTCGGGCACGGGTGTGCAACTGCGCGGCCTGGTCGCGGTCGGCCTCCGCACGCGCCTGGTCCTCGCCGGTGCGCTCGGCGGTGGCGGCCGCCCGTTCCAGTTCGCGGGCGCTGCGCATCTCGGGGCCCTCACGCAGGGCCGCGTCCTGGGCCTTGAGCCGGGTCTCGGTGTCCATCAGCGCGGTGATGCGGTCCGCGGTCGCCGACCGGTCCGCTTCGGCAGCTTCCTTGTCCGCCTGCGCTTCGGCCAGATCCCGTTGGTGGTGCTCGTAACGGGAGTGCTCGGTGCGCGGGAGCCGGGCCCTGCGGCGGGAGGCGATCCGGGCGTAGCGCTGGTAGTGGTCCAGGAACGCCGAGGCGGCCCGATCGGCCTCGGTCGCCGCCGCCAGTTCGTCCTTCTCCTCGTCCAGGGAACGAAATGCCTCGGCGACGTCGGCGATGACGGCCTGGTCCATGGGTGGCAACGCCTCGGTGAGGGCCCGGGAGAGGGCTGCCTCGTTGGGGCGCTTGGACAACTGGGGCTGGCGCAACTGGATGAGCAGGTCGACCAGGGCGGCGTAGCGCTGCTCGCCGAGACCGAACAGGGCCTCGTCAACGGCCCTGCGGTACGCCTTGGCCTGGTCGTACACCATGCCGTGCCCGGCGACGGCCTCCGCGAGCCGGTCCCGGGACAGCGCGGTGCCGGTGGCGTCGAGGAAGCTCAGACCGGCTCCGACCCGCTGGTCGGTGACGGCGAACCAGTGCCGGGCGATGCCCCGCCCGGCCACGGCCTTCAGCCCGCAGGCGAGCGTGCGGAAGTGCTCCTCCCCGCTGGTGTCGTCCCGGCGGCCGAACTCGATCCAGGTGTAACCGAGCCGTTCGGAATGCGGGTGCTCGCCGCCGAGGAGGAGATTCCACTCCATCCTCTTGCCCGGGTCGCCGTCCGGTTCGACGCGCCGCGCGGCGAGGTCGCCGTCGAGAAGGAAGGGCAGGGTGAGGGCGAGGACCTTGGACTTGCCGGTGCCGTTGTTGCCGCGCAGCAGCAGCCTGCCGTCGCGGAAGTGGAACTCCTCCACGTCGTAGTGGAACAGGTCGACGAGCCCGATACGCAAGGGCTGCCAGCGAGACCGCTGGGGACGAGGGAGATCGGTCATCGCTTCGGGGTCCTTCGCTGGGCGGGGATTCCTCGTGCCGGCCGTCCTGCTTCGAGGACGACGGTCTCGCCGACGGCGTACCGGGCCAGGGCCGGCCGGGGCACGACGCCCGCCGCGCTGTGGACGACGAGCCCGAGGGCGGCGAGTTTGGCGACCGCCTGGCCCACGAGCTCGCCCTCGGCTCCGGGTTCACGCGCGGACTTGGCCCAGAACCCGCCGTGCTCGGCGGCGAGTTCACGCACCCGCCGCTCCAACTCGGCGGTGGGAACCGGGACGGTGCGGGTGGCGAGGTGTTCGGCGAGCAGCAGGGTGATGTGTCCGTGGGTGCCCTGCTCCGGCATGCGCACGTCGGTGAGGTCGTCATCGGGGTCGACCATGGCGATGCCCTCGGCCCGCACCTCGGCGACCAGGCCGGTCAGTTCGGTGATCCGGGCGGTGAGGAAACCGCGCTGCCGGGTGAGATAGGCGAGTTCGGCGTCGGTGAGGTCGTCGTAGTAGAGCACCGGGTCGTCCAGGAGGCGGCGGGTCAGCGCACGGCGCATCGCGCGGAACCGCAGGTCGTCGCTGTCCAGCGCGGTCTCGGCGACGAGTTCGGCAAGCCGGTCGTCGGACGACGTGGCCCGGACGAGGGACGGACCGCGCCGCGCGGCGAGCAGTCCGGCCAGCACGCGCCGCTCGACGTCGTACAGCACATCACCGGCCCCGCTGACGTACGCCTCCTCGTCCCCGGCCACCCGCCGCAGCACGCCCAGTTCCAGCAGCAGGCGTACGACGGCGGCGAGATCGACGCGCTCGTCACGGCGGTTCAGGGAGAACTGGATCCCCGTCGCGACCAACCCGGGATCTGCCGCGTCGAGGACGACCTGCTCGGCCAGCCGACCGAGCGCGATCTGTGACTCGCCCCGCTCCAGCGCGGCCAGTGCCAGGCAGAGCAGGACATAGCGGCGCCGGGTGAAGGGCGCGGCGGCGCGGGTGGCCTCGCGCGCGGGGTGGGTGGCATCGGTGAGGGTGCCCGGTATCTTGCGCAGCCGGGCGGTCTCGGCGTCCACGTGCAGCGACCAGCCGGTGTTGCGGTCGAACCACTCCCGCAGCTCCGCGGCGTGCTGCCGCACCAGGCGGAAGGAGTCCGCGCGCGGGCCTCGCGCCAGCAGCAGCGGCTCGGCGAGCAGGGCGCGGGCGGCCTTGCGCAGATCGGCCGCGTGCTGACCGTCCAGGACGTGGGCGAGCGGAGTACTCATCCGGTTCCTTCCGGGGCCAGGTCGGTGATCTCGATGATGTGATCAGGCCCGCGGAAGGTGCCCGCGGGCGTGCGGACCTCGGCGACGCCGCCGTCGCGCAGCGCGGTGAGCCGGATCTCCATGGAGCCGTCGTTGCTCGTGGCGGTGGTCCGGGTCATGCCGGGGCGCCAGGTGGCGAGCGCGTCACCGAGCAGTTGGAGGAAGAGCCCGAAGGCGAGCGGGTCGAGTTCGCCGAGCTCGGACAGGCGGGTGGCGCCTTGCGTGGCGAGGCGGGCGCGGGCGGCGGAGGTCTCCGCGGACTGCTTGGCGGCGAGTTCGGCGAGGTGGCGGAGGGCCGCCGTGCGGTCCTCGACCTTGCGGGTCTTGCCGCGTCGCTCGTAACTGCCGGTGCGGCGCAGTTGCGGACTGATGCGGATCGGTTCGGCCGCCGACCAGGAGGTGGCGGCGGGTACGGGGTGGGTGGCGCGCTCGGCGAGGGTGTCGCCGTCGACGCTGAGGTGCCTGGCCGGGTAGAGCCCGAACGCCGTGCGCCACAGTCGGTGCCGTGCGTCGTCGTCCGGCGCCTCGGCGAACCAGCGTGCCAGCGCGCGGAAGTCGGCGGAACGGTCCGAGCGCCCGGACCGCCGTTCGTTCAAGGCCCGTACGACAGCCAGGAGTTGCGAGATCGCGCCGAGTGCCCGGCCGCGCAGCAGCCGGGCCTGCGACTCCCGGCCGTCCCGGCTGATGAACCAGCCGGTGAGGCCGGCCCAGCGGCCCGCCCACCGCTCGTACGCCTCCTGCTCGGCGTGCTCCGCCTCCTCCGGGGAGGCGTCGGCGGCCTCGCGGGCGGCGGCGGTGTGCAGCAGAGGGCCGATCCGGTCTTCGAGTTCCAGGATCAGCTGGGCGATGCGCCCACCGAGGGTGATCAGATCCTGGATGAACCGTTCCAGGTACTGGATGAGCCGGTCCTTGTACGCGAGGAAGACCTCTTCCTCGACGTCGTGCAGGTCGATGGTCCGTTGCAGAGAGCCCATGAAAGCCCGCGCGTTGTCGGCGAGCGCCGCGAACCGGCTGGTCAGCGCGTCGAGCGCGAGATACGTCTTGGCCGGGTCGTGGTGCTCCTCGGCTGTCAGCACGAGCAGGGCCCGTAGCTGGGTCACGATGTCGTGCAGCGCGACGGCCTGGAGCGCGCCTCGTCGGCCGAGCGTCTCGTCGTACACGGACAGCGCCTGCTCAGCGGCTTCCCCGGCCTGCGTGAGCTGATAGATGAACCGCTTGCGGTAGAAGTCCTCCACCGCGGTGACCCGCGCGGTGTCCGGGTCCGCGCGCAGATTGCCCCACTCGACCAGGCTGTCGAGCGCCTTGACCACGGTCTCCAACTCGGCGGGGCGCTCGGCGGCGGGCAGTGCGGCGTGTACGTCATCGGGCCGCAGATGCACCGCGAACCGCTCCTTGGCGGTCAGGAACGTCTGCATCACCCGGCGGTAGAGGGCCGAGTTCGGCGCGGTGAGGTGGGCGAAGGGGCCGTACCCGGTGGGAGACGGGCGGGAAGGCGGAGCGGTCATCGTCCGCCATTATGTCCGACGAATACCCGACGCGGATACCGAGGGCCAGGGGTGCGCGGAGCGTAGTTGGTCGGCGAGGAATGCCCGCGCCGTCGGCCTTCGGGCGTTCACTGCCGACGGCCGGGCCGACACGGTCGTCACTCACGGCGACGATCGAGATGCGCGGCCGACGCGGAGATCACCGCTCTCCGGGAAGCCCCGATCCAGCGCCCGAGGCCGAAACGGAGCAGGATCAGCGAGGCGGGCATGGTCAGCGGGGCGGGCATGGTCAAGAGGGCCAGTGCAGGTCCGGACCAGGGCGTGAGTGCGGGGTAACCGGAATGTGTCCGTACCCGCTCGGCTGATGTGCGGCGGGGCATCGTAGTGTGCCGCCATGCTGAACACGCACCGTTTGCGCATACTGGCCGAGGTCGATCGGGCCGGGAGCATCGCCGGGGCTGCCCGCGAGCTGAAGCTGTCACCGTCCGCAGTGTCGCACCAGCTTGCCCAGTTGGAGAAGGAGGCCGGCGTCAGCCTGGTCGAACGCAGCGCGCAGAGCCTGCGGCTGACCTCGGCCGGACAACGGCTGTCCCTGCGCGGGCAGGACGTCCTGGCCCTGCTCGACTCGGCCGAGAAGGATCTGCTGGCGCAGTCCCGGGCGGATTCCGGGCACCTGCGGATCGGCTTCTTCGCGTCGGCCGGCTACCACCTGCTGCCGCAGTCGCTGTCCCGGTTCTCCAGCCGCCATCCCGCGGTCGGGCTGGACCTGGTCGAGGG
The DNA here is from genome assembly GCF_056859195.1 of Streptomyces sp. NH27. Taxonomy (NCBI): domain Bacteria; kingdom Bacillati; phylum Actinomycetota; class Actinomycetes; order Kitasatosporales; family Streptomycetaceae; genus Streptomyces; species Streptomyces sp. NH27. The sequence goes on along the minus strand of NZ_JACEGK010000180.1, from coordinate 5,518 downwards.
GCAGCCGCACGAGCTGGCCCTCAGCGTCCAGCAGGGTGCGATCGACGCGTTGGTGATCTTCGAGCACGCGCTCGACCCGTGGACGCCGCCGGAGGGCGTCGAGGTGAAGGAGCTCTTCCACGAGCCCCAACTGCTGGTGGTCCCTGACGGTCATCCGGCCGGTCGGCGCAGCCAGGTCCGGCTGGAGGAGCTGTCCGGCGAGCAGTGGATCACGTCGTTCGGCACGGGTACGCCGGTGCTGTCCGTGCTGGAGCGGGCCTGCGCGCTGGCGGGATTCGTCCCCCGTATCCGCTGCCGCAGCGACCACTACGAGGTGATCGTGGGCCTGGTGCGGGCCGGCATGGGGATCGCGCTGGTGCCGAGCCTCGGCGTCACCGACACCACCGGGGTCCAGACCACCCGGGTGTCCGGGCTGCGGCTGCACCGGAAGATCGGCGTCGCCTGGCGGCCGGAGAACCCGAACCCGCTGTTGGGCAGCTTCATCGCCTACCTGGGCAGCGCCGCGTCGAACCTGCTGGCCGCCGGACGCCAGAGCCGTCCCGGCCCGCGCTGACCGCAACGGTCGGCTCGCGCCGACCGCAACAGCCGGCCCGCGCTGCCCGCTTCTACCGGACGGCGGGCGATCCGCATGGCCCGGCCCGCGCTGACCGCACACGGGCTCGCGCCGACCGTATCGCCCGGCCCGCGCGGGCCGACCGGCGAAGGGCGTACCGGCCCTCCGCGCGCCCGGCCCTCCGCGCGCCCGGCCCTCCGCGCGGCCCGGATGCGGGCGCGGTCAGCGCGCGAACGCGGCGATGCGTGCCCCGACCGTCCGTATGGCCTGCAACGCGTCGAACTCGCTCCCCGGACGGCATGAACTCAGCACCGCGTAGCAGACCTGCCGTGTGCCGCGCACCACGCCGACGTCGCAGCGGACCCCGACGTCGGTGCCGGTCTTGTTCGCGACCCACAGCGCCGCGCTCGGGATGTCGCGGACCGTGCTGTCCTCGGGATCGTGCGGGATCAGCGCCGGAACCATGCTGCGGTCGCCGCACCGGGCCATCCAGCCGAGCAGCAGGCGCGCCCACGGCTCGTCGGCGGCGATCCGCTGCGCGAGGCCGGCCAGTTCCGCAGCGGTGCCGACCGCGAAGGTGGGCGGGTGTTCCGGCAGCCGGGGTTCGCGGATGCGGTCGAGGATCCGGGTGTGGACGAGCCCCAGCGCCTCCGCCCCCTGGTTGACCCGGTCCAGGCCGACCCGGCGGAGCAAGGCGTTGGTCGCGGTGTTGTCGCTCACGGCCGCGGTGAGCAGCGCAAGGTCGGGGACGGTCCAGCGTCGCACCGACAGCCCGGTCAGCAGTCCGGAGCCGCCGCAGTAGTCCTCGGCCAGCAGGTCGACCGGCTCGACGGAGTCCAGATCGCCGCTGGTGAGGCCGCGTGCGACCTCGGCCAGGAGCAGCAACTTGCCCACGCTGGCGAGCCGCAGCACCCGGTCCGGCTGGTGTTCCAGAATGCCGGGGACCATGACGGACATGGTGCCGGGCAGCTCCGGCGGGACGTCGCTCAGCACGCCAGCACCTGCCCCGGCCGCGCCGAGGTGACCTCGCCGTCCTCGGCGACAACCGTGCCCGCCACCACGACCAGCCGGATTCCGCTCGGCGCGAGCAGGGGTTCGGCGAAGGTGGCACGGTCGGCGACCGTCACCGGATCGAAGACCACCAGGTCGGCGTGGGCACCGTCGCTCAGCACGCCCCGTCCGGCCAGGCCGAACCGGGCCGCGGTGGCGCCGGTCATCTTGTGCACCGCCTCGGGCAGCGTCAGCAGCCCCAACTCGCGTACGTAGTGCCCGAGGACCCTGGCGAACGTCCCGGCCCAGCGTGGATGCGGCAGTCCCGGCTTGGGCACCCCGTCCGAGCCGATCATCGCGAACGGCGCGGCGAGCACGCGCCGGACGTCGTCCTCCCGCATCGAGTGGCTGATGATCGTGACGTCGCCCGCTTCGGCCAGCAGCAGTTCGGCCACCACGTCGACGGCGTCGGCGCCGCGCTCGGCGGCGATGTCCGCGACCGTCCGCCCCTGGAGTTCCGGATGTCGTGCGGCACCGGCCACCGAGATCCGGTCCCAGCCGCCGTTGCCGACGGTGTTCTCCCAGCCGGCCACTCCGTCCGCGATGTCGGCGCGCATCCGGGCGCGCTGCCCGGCGTCGCGCAGCCGCTCCAACAGGCGGTCCTGCCCGCCGTCGTGGGTCCACGGCGGCAGCATGGCCGCGAGCGCCGTGCTGCCCGCCGTATAGGGGTAGACGTCACAGGTCACGTCCAAGCCGTCGGCGCGGAGTCGGTGCAGGTAGGGCAGCGTCCGCTCGGTGCCGCCCCAGCCGTGGCGGCCGGCCGTCTTGTGGTGCGAGACGTGCAGCGCGGCGCCGCTGTCGCGGGCGATCCGTACGGCCTCGTCCAGCGCGGCCTCGACCTGGGACATCTCGTCGCGCAGATGCGTCACGTACGGCTTGCCGTGGCGGGCCGCCACCGCCGCGAGCGCGGTGACCTCGGCGGTGTCTGCGAAGGAGCCGGGCGTGTAGATCAGGCCCGTCGACAGTCCGGCCGCGCCCGAGGCGAGCGCCTGGTCCAGCACCCGGCACATGGCCGCGAGTTCGTCCGGGGTGGCGGCGCGGGCGGCGTGACCCACCACGGCGCCGCGCAGCGTGCCGTGGCCGGCCAGGGCGGCCAGGTGGTTCGCCCGACCCGTCGCGGCGTGCGCGCGGGCGAACGCCGCGAAGTCCGGGTACGGCGCCGGGAACGCGCTGTCCCCGCAGTTGCCGCAGATCTCGACGGTCACGCCTTGGAGCACGGCGGCGTGCGCCGGCACGTCACCGGAGCCGTTGAGAGTGGTCACGTCGGAGTGCGTGTGCGCGTCGATGAAGCCGGGCGCCACGACATGCCCGGGGAGGTCGAGTATCCGGTCGGCGGTGGCCGGGGCGCGGGGCGGCAGCACGCGGACCCGGCCGCCGGTGACGGCGATCTGTCCGGCGACCAGCGGCCCACCGGTCCCGTCCGCGATGTCCGCGCCGCGGACCAGGAGGTCGAAGTGGGTCACGTTCACCGCACCGCGGTGGAAGCGGCGCCGTCCGCGGCGCCGTCCGCGGCGCCGTCCGCGGCTCCGGCGTGGCCGCCGGCGTGGCCGCCGGCGTGGCCGCCGGCGCCGGCACCGACCCGGGCGGCACCGTGCCCGGTCCCGCCGAGGAGCAGGGCGGCCGTACCGGCGTCCGAACGTATCCGGCGTGCCCGGAGGGCAGTTGAAGGCAGGGTCATGGGCTTCCTCGCTGGTGTGCTGGTGACGGGTGGGCACGGACGGACCCAGCGTGCCGTCCGCGGACGGCGCCGGCATCGGAGCGTTGAAGATCTGGCTGCTCACGGACCACTTCGTGTTCGGCGGACGGTACGGCGCGGTCATGACGTCGGCCTACAGGCATCGAAGTCTTCGATGCTCAGAGACGCAAGCGCGCACGGGTTCTTGCCGTTCTGCGAAGGCTTGCCAGTCTTCAACCACTTGACCTCCAGTTGAACGTGAGGTGCTGCCATGCCAGCGGATGCCGCTTCGGCGAGACCCGTCCCTTCGACGGCCGAGGCCGGGGTGCATGCCGCGGACGCCGCGGCCCGATGCTCCCGGCCGATCAGGTCCGGCACCGGCAGCCCCGGGAACGGGAAGCGTCGCGGCGAGCGCTCCCGCAACGCGTGGCGCCCGTCCGTCCGCACCGCGTGACCAGGCGGCCGATGCCGGGGCCCGCATCACCCGGCCGTCCGGGTCCGGCGTCGTGCCGGCCGCACCCGCGTCGACCTCGACTGCTCGCATTACGCGCTCGGCGTCGGTGACCGCGTACGCACCGACGAACCTCGGCTTCGGCGCGAGCGTGCTGGTCAGTCACCTTCTGACCGGTCCCGCGCACTGCACCGTCCCCCTGCCCTCCCCAGCTACGGAGACCCGACATGGTTTTGCGCAAACCCAGCAGACCGCGCGCCGCCCTGGCCGTGACCGCAGTCAGCGGCATACTGCTGGCCGGCCCGGCCGGTCTGACGACCTCCGCGGGCGCCGCGACCCCGAACACCAAGTCCGGTACGACGCTGAGCGTCGCCATGGACAGCTCGGGGGTGGACACCCTCAACCCGTTCCTGGCCTACTTCAACGGCTCGCTCGACATCTTCGGCGGCATCTACCCGACGCTCACCGCCATCGACCAGAGCGGCAAGCCGGGCCCGTACCTCGCCACGTCCTGGAAGCTGTCGGCGGACCACCTCACGTGGACCTTCAAGATCCGCGACGGCCTGAAGTGGAGCGACGGGCAGCCGCTGACCGCCGAGGACGCGGCCTGGACGTTTCACCTGATCATGACCGACGAGATCGCCGGCACCGCCAACGGCGCCCTGGTGTCCGACTTCCAGTCGGTGACCGCGCCCGACCCCACCACGCTGGTGATCAGGACCAAGCACCCCCAGTCCAACCTGACGTACGTCAGTATCCCCGTCCAGGGCATCCCGATCGTGCCGGAGCACATCTGGAAGTCGCACGCCGCCGATCTCAAGGACTACAAGAACGACTCGTTCCCGGTGGTCGGCTACGGCCCCTGGACGCTCACCGGTTACAAGACCGACCAGTACGCCACGCTCGACGCGAACAAGTCCTTCGTGCTGGGCGCGCCGAAGTTCGACCACCTGATCGAGCAGCTGTACAAGAACACCGACAGTGCCGTCGCGGCGCTGCGGTCCGGCCAGCTCGACTACGTCAACGCCATCAACGCCACCGAGTACAAGTCGCTGACGCACGCCACCGGTGTCGTCACCGCGCAGGCGGTCGGCAACGGCTGGACCGGGCTGGAGATCAACCCCGGCGCCAAGACCCGCAGCGGCAAGTCGATCGGCACCGGGAACCCGGCCCTCGCCGATGCGCGGCTGCGGCGTGCGATCGCCCTGAGCATCGACAAGCCGACGCTGGTCAAGAAGGTCATCGACGGTTACGGCAGCGTGGGGCAGGGCTACCTGCCGCCGGCCTGGTCGCAGTGGGTCTGGAAGCCGTCGGCCGGCGAGCAGCAGAACTACGACCCGGCCGCGGCCAACCAGCTGCTGGACAAGGCCGGTTACCGGCGCGGACCGGACGGAGTGCGGATCGACCCGAAGACCGGCAAGCCGCTGGACCTGCGGCTCGGCATCCACTCCGACGACTCCACCGACGCGGCGATAGCCCCGTACCTGGTCGGCTGGCTCAAGGAGATCGGCGTCAAGGTGCGGCTCAAGCCGATGAGCATGTCCGCGCTCAACAGCGACCTGGGCAAGGGCGACTGGGACATGCTGATGGACGCGTGGACCACCGGCCCCGACCCGACCCTCCTGCTCAGCATCCAAAGCTGCGCCACCCTCCCCGACGACCAGGGCAACGGCGGCAACACCGACGCGTTCTTCTGCGATCCCGGCTACGAGAAGCTGATGGCCCGCCAGCAGAGCCTGTTCGATCCGGCGCAGCGGGCCGCGGCCGTCGGGCAGATGCAGCAGATCCC
>NZ_JACEGK010000179.1:0-13652 GCF_056859195.1 Streptomyces sp. NH27 | reverse complement strand
CCCCGCACCCGCCGCCCGGCCGCCCGGCCGCCCGGCACGAAGATCGACGCCGACCCGAACCGCGGCGCACCTTCCCGCGTCTGAGCAAGTGATCATTTCACCAGGGAGCGTGCAGCTTTGCGGATCTACATCAGCGCCGACATGGAAGGCATCACCGGGCTCGTCGATGCCGAGGACGTGCAGCCGCGCGGCCGGGACTACGAACGCGGGCGGGTGATGATGACCGAGGACGTCAACGCGGCGGTGCGCGGCGCCCTCACGGCCGGCGCCACCGCGGTCACGGTCAACGACGCGCACGGGCCGATGCGCAACATCCTCCCCGAACTGCTGCACCCGGCCGCGCGGTTGGTCCGCGGCCGGCCCAAGGCCATGAGCATGCTCGAAGGGCTCGACGCGGACCACGACGCGGTGCTCTGCGTCGGCTACCACTCCCGCGCCGGCGCCCTGGGCGTGATGAGCCACAGTTTCATGGGTCACGAGATCGAGGACATGTGGCTCGACGACCGGCCGGTCGGCGAGATCGGGCTGGCGCACGCCACCGCGGCGGCGCTCGGCGTTCCGGTGGTGATGCTGTCCGGCGACGACACGGCCTGCGCGGAGATGGCCGCGTGGGACCCCGCGGTCAGCTGCGTCGCGGTCAAGCACGCGGCCGGGCGGTTCGCCGCCGAGCTGTCCGCCGTCGCCGCGGCGCGCCGGGCGATCGAGACGGCGGTCGCCGACACCCTCACCGCGCGGCGCGACGCGGCCCCCGCCGTCGAACCCACCGCGGGCCCCGGTTCGTCCACGCTCACCGTCCGCTGGCAGTCGGCGTCGGTCGCGGCCACGCTGCTCGGCATCCCGGGCGTCACGTCCACCGACAGCCGTACCGTGCGGGCCTCCGGTCCGCTGCCGCAGCTCTACCGGCAGTTCGGCGTGTGGACCCGCGTGGCGACCGCCCTCACCAACCAGGCGCCGTACTGCTAGGCCACGTTGGGGCGGACGCGTCGCCGGGCCGGGGGAGGCGGTCCGCGTCGCCGGGCCGGGGCGACCCCTAGCCGACCAACTTAGGGGTGGTGACCTGCTCGACCCGACCTGCGCGCTCCCGCCCGCCGAAGCCCCAGGTCAGGGACTGCCCGGCGGGCGGCGCACGTGGGCAATATCACGCTACGGGGCGGTAACTGCTCAGGAGTCGAAGCAGACATCGGGCCCATGCCTTGCCTAGCATCGGTGCCATGACAGTTCTGCCGGACGACGGGGTCTCAGAGCCTGACGTGTTTCCGCATGCCACGCGTGAACAGTGGCAAGAGCTCGTGGCGGGCGTGCTGCGCAAGTCGGGCCGGGAGGTCTCCGGCGCGGAGGCCGAGCAGGCGCTGTCGACCGAGCTGGCCGGCGGCCTCACCGTGCACCCGCTCTACACCGCCGAGGACACCGCACCCGACCCCGGGCTGCCGGGCTTCCCGCCGTATGTGCGCGGCAGCAGGCCGCTCGGCGGCTGGGACGTACGCCAGCGGCACCGGTCGCCGGAGCCCGCGGCGGCCAACGAGGCGGTCCTCGCCGACCTGGAGAACGGCGTCAGCTCGGTGTGGCTGGCCGTGGGCGGCGCGGGTCTGCCGGTGGCCGGCCTCGGGCAGGCGCTGGCGGGCGTGTACCTCGACCTGGCTCCGGTGGTGCTGGAGGCCGGCGCCGAAACCGGCCCCGCCGCAAGGGAGTTGCTGGAGCTGATAGAGCGGCGGGGCGTCGATCCCGGGCAGGCCCGCGGCAATCTCGGCGCGGACCCGCTGGGGCTCGCCGCCCGCACCGGCGAAGCCGCCGGGTACGACGACGCGGTGGCGCTGGCCGCGCAGACCGCCGAGCGGTATCCGCAGTTGCGCGCCCTGACCGTGGACGCGCTGCCGTACCACGAGGCCGGCGCGTCGGCCGCGCAGGAGTTGGGTGCCTCGCTCGCCACCGGCGTGGCCTACCTGCGCGTGCTGACCTCCGCCGGGCTCGACGTCCAAACTGCCTGCGGGCAGCTGGAGTTCCGGTATGCGGCCACCGCCGACCAGTTCCTCACCATCGCCAAGCTGCGTGCGGCCCGCCGGACTTGGGCCAGGGTCGCGGAGGTCGCCGGCGCCCCGGCGGCGGGCGGGCAGCGCCAGCACGCCGTCACCTCGACGGTGATGATGACCCGCCGCGACCCGTACGTGAACATGCTGCGCACCACCCTCGCCTGCCTGGGCGCCGGGGTGGGCGGCGCCGACGCGGTGACCGTGCTCCCCTTCGACGAGGCGCTCGGTCTGCCCGACGCCTTCGCCCGCCGGATCGCCCGCAACACCTCCACGATCCTGCTGGAGGAGTCACACCTGGGACGGGTCGCCGACCCCGCCGGGGGTTCCTGGTACGTGGAGCGGTTGACCGACGAACTCGCCCACCGCGCCTGGGAGTTCTTCCAGGAACTGGAGGCGGCCGGCGGCCAGGAGAAGGCGCTGGCCGCGGGCCTGGTCGGCGAGCGCGTCGCCGCCACCTGGCAGGCCCGCACCCGTCAACTGGCCACCCGCCGCGAACCGGTGACCGGGGTCAGCGAGTTCCCGCACCTGGCCGAGCGGCCCGTCGTACGCGAACCCGACCCGGCCCGGCCGGTACCGGGCACGACGCACGCGCCGCACACGCCACACACCCCGCACTCGCCGTCGCGGGGCCTGCCGCAGGTCCGCCGCGACGAGGCGTACGAAGCGCTGCGGGCCCGTTCCGACGCCCACCTGGCGAGCACCGGGGCGCGCCCGAAGGTCTTCCTCGCCGCGCTCGGGCCGCCGTCGGTGCACACCGGGCGGGTCTCGTTCGCCTCGAACCTGTTCCAGGCCGGCGGTGTCGAGCCGGTGCACGACCCGGTCACCGTCGACCCGGACAGCGTCGCCGCGGCGTTCACCGCCAGCGGCGCGGACCTGGCCTGCCTGTGCTCCAGCGACGTGCTCTACGCCGAGCAGGCCGAGCCCGTCCTCGCGGCGCTCCGCTCGGCCGGGGCCCGCTGGGTCGGCCTGGCGGGTAAGCCCGCCGCCGGCCCGGGAGCCGATGACCACCTCTTCCTGGGCTGCGACGCCGTCGCCGTCCTGACCTCCGTCCTCGACCGTGCGGGAGTGGCGGCGTGATGCAGATCCCCGACTTCTCACAGATCCCGCTGGGGCCCGGCGCCCCTGTCGAGGCCACCGAGGAGCAGTGGCGCTCGGCGGCGAAGGAGGCCGGCGGCGGTGACTTCGACCCGCTGTGGGAGACCCCGGAGGGCATCGGGGTCAAGCCGCTCTACACCGGCGCCGACCTGGCGGGCCTGACCTCGCTGGGCACCTACCCGGGCATCGCGCCCTACCTGCGCGGCCCGTACCCGACGATGTACGTCAACCAGCCGTGGACGATCCGCCAGTACGCCGGCTTCTCCACCGCCGAGGAGTCGAACGCCTTCTACCGGCGCAACCTGGCGGCCGGTCAGAAGGGCCTGTCGGTCGCCTTCGACCTGCCCACGCACCGCGGTTACGACAGCGACCATCCGCGGGTGACCGGTGACGTCGGCATGGCGGGTGTCGCGATCGACTCGATCTACGACATGCGGCAGCTCTTCGACGGCATCCCGCTGGACCGTATGACGGTGTCGATGACGATGAACGGCGCGGTGCTGCCGGTGCTCGCCCTCTACATCGTGGCCGCTGAGGAGCAGGGGGTGCCGCCGGAGAAGCTGGCCGGCACCATCCAGAACGACATCCTCAAGGAGTTCATGGTCCGCAACACCTACATCTACCCGCCGCGGCCCTCGATGCGGATCATCTCCGACATCTTCGGGTACACCTCGCGGAAGATGCCGCGCTACAACTCGATCTCCATCTCCGGCTACCACATCCAGGAGGCCGGGGCGACGGCCGACCTGGAGTTGGCCTACACGCTCGCCGACGGCGTGGAGTACCTGCGGGCGGGCAGGGGCGCCGGGTTGGACGTGGACGCCTTCGCGCCGCGGCTGTCGTTCTTCTGGGCGATCGGGATGAACTTCTTCATGGAGGTCGCGAAGTTGCGCGCGGCCCGGCTGCTGTGGGCCCGGCTGGTCCGGCAGTTCGATCCGAAGAACCCCAAGTCGCTTTCGCTGCGCACCCATTCGCAGACCTCCGGCTGGTCGCTGACCGCGCAGGACGTCTTCAACAACGTCACCCGCACCTGCGTGGAGGCGATGGCCGCCACCCAGGGCCACACCCAGTCCCTGCACACCAACGCGCTCGACGAGGCGCTCGCGCTGCCGACGGACTTCTCCGCGCGGATCGCCCGCAACACCCAACTGCTGCTCCAGCAGGAGTCGGGCACCTGCCGGGTGATCGACCCGTGGGGCGGCAGCGCGTATGTCGAGCGGCTCACCCACGACCTGGCCGAGCGCGCCTGGCAGCACATCCAGGAGGTCGAGGCGGCCGGCGGCATGGCGCAGGCGATCGACGCGGGCATCCCGAAGCTGCGGGTGGAGGAGGCCGCGGCCCGCACGCAGGCGCGGATCGACTCGGGCCGGCAGCCGGTGATCGGCGTCAACAAGTACCGGGTGGCGACCGACGAGCAGATCGACGTCCGATCGGTCGACAACTCCTCGGTGCGCGCCCAGCAGGTCGCCAAGCTGCGGCGGCTGCGCGAGGAGCGCGACGACGCCGCCTGCCGGGACGCGCTGCGGGCGCTGACCGTGGCGGCCGGGCGCGCGCCGGGCCCGGATCTCGACGGGAATCTGCTGGCGCTCGCGGTGGACGCGGCCCGCGCCAAGGCGACGGTCGGCGAGATCTCCGACGCCCTGGAGCAGGTCTACGGACGGCACGCGGGCCAGATCCGTACGATCACGGGTGTGTACCGCAACGAGGCCGGCCAGTCCCCCACCGTGCAGGGCACCCGGGACCTGGTCGAACGGTTCGAGAAGGCGGAGGGGCGGCGGCCGCGCATCCTCGTCGCGAAGATGGGGCAGGACGGGCACGACCGCGGCCAGAAGGTGATCGCCACCGCCTTCGCCGACCTCGGCTTCGACGTGGACGTCGGCCCGCTGTTCCAGACCCCCGGCGAGGTGGCGCGGCAGGCGGTGGAGGCCGACGTGCACATCGTCGGCGTGTCGTCGCTGGCCGCGGGGCACCTGACCCTGGTGCCGGCGCTCCGGGACGAACTGGCCGCGGAGGGCCGGGAGGACATCATGATCGTGGTGGGCGGCGTCATCCCGCCGCAGGACGTCGCCGCGCTCCACGACGCCGGTGCCGCGGCGGTCTTCCCGCCCGGCACGGTGATCCCCGACGCGGCGCGCGATCTGGTGGCCCGGCTCGGTGCGGCACTGGGACACGGGGAGTTGTAGCCACGGCATGCTCATGGACGTCGACGGTTATACGAAGGGCGTGCTGGCGGGCCGGCGGGCGTTCGTCGCGCGGGCGATCACGCTGGTGGAGTCCACCCGCGCCGAGCACCGGGTGCTGGCGCAGCGGCTGTTGACCGAGTTGCTGCCGCACAGCGGCGGGGCCCGGCGGATCGGTGTCAGCGGGGTACCGGGCGTCGGCAAGTCCACCTTCATCGACGCCTTCGGGACGATGCTCACCGCGCTCGGGCACCGGGTCGCGGTGCTGGCGGTGGACCCCTCCTCGACCCGGACCGGCGGCTCCATCCTCGGCGACAAGACCCGGATGGAGCGGCTCGCGGTGGACCCGGCGGCGTTCGTCCGGCCGTCGCCGAGCGCGGGCACGCTGGGCGGCGTGGCGAAGGCCACCCGGGAGTCCATGGTGGTGATGGAGGCCGCCGGATACGACGTGGTGCTGGTGGAGACGGTGGGTGTCGGCCAGTCGGAGACCGCCGTGGCCAGGATGGTGGACTCCTTCCTGCTGCTCACGCTCGCCCGCACCGGCGACCAACTCCAGGGCATCAAGAAGGGCGTGCTGGAGCTGGCCGACGTGATCGCGGTCAACAAGGCCGACGGGCCGCACGAACGCGACGCGCGCGGCGCCGCCCGCGAACTGGCCGGCGCGCTGCGGCTGATGCATCCCGCCGACGCCTCCTGGACGCCACCGGTGCTCAGTTGCAGCGCCCGCGAGTCCGCCGGCCTCGACACCGTGTGGGAACGGCTGGAGCAGCACCGCACGCTGCTTGAGGCCGACGGCCGGCTGGACGCCAAACGCCGTGACCAGCAAGTGGATTGGGCCTGGGCGATGGCCGACGACGAACTGCTGGGCCGACTGCACGCCCACCCGGGGGTCCGTGCGCTGGCGCCCGGGCTCGAGGAGCAGGTCCGCGCCGGCACGATGACGGCAGCCGCCGCCGCGGAGCGCCTGCTGGGTGTCTTCGACGGCCACCAACCGCACCCACCGACGGCCCCCGACCACTGAACGCACCCGCCGGCCCGACCACCCGCCGGCTACCCCCGGCCACCGAGCGGGCCCCGTACGAAGCGCCCGCGCCACCCGGCCCGGCCGCCTGCGCAGGGCCGTGTGCGGCAGCGATCAGCCCGCGTCGGCCACCAGCCCGGCCCTCTGCACGACGAAGACCGCGACGGCCTCGTCGTTCTCCGGCCACTCGCCGCTGACGCCCACGGAGCCGAGCAGCGCGCCGTCCTCGTCCCGGATCAGCGCGCCGCCCCGGGAGGGGCGCCCCGCGGCATGGTGACTTCTGTCGACGGCGGCGGAACGCGGAATGTCGGGGTGCGATCGTGCTGTCGCTCCTGCACGCGGGGGATCGGCCACACGGAACGTCGGCGTCTGCCGGGCCTGGCGCATTGGGGGGTTTTCCCCATCGAAGGCCGGCCCGCGCCTGCGTAGGCTCGGTGCAGCTGATCACCGATTCGACCTGCTCCACACGGGGGAACGTTCATGCGACACCCACAGACGCGCGTCCTTGCAGCAGCGGCTCTTGCCGCCCTCACCGTCAGCGGGCTATCCGCGTGCTCGGTCCTCGACCAGAGGAGTTTCAAGGACGACGCCAAGGTGCCCCAGAAGGTCACCTCGATCCGTCTCGACGACAAGAACGGCGGGATCACGGTGGACGCTTCGGCGAACACCACCACGATCTCCGTACACCGCAAGGTCAACTACCGTGGCGACAAGCCGAGTGGCACGTCCTTCCACGTCAAGGACGGCATCCTGACACTCTCCGGCTGCGGTAAGAAATGCGGCATCGACTACGTCGTCAAAGCGCCTGCCGGTCTTCCGGTGACGGGAAGCACGTCCAACGGCAGCGTCACGCTGACCGCCGTCGGCGCGATCGACGTGCACACGAGCAACGGCGAGATCGCGGTGAACGACGCGACGGGCCCGGTGAAGTTGCGCACGACCAACGGCAGCGTCAACGTCAAGGACACCACGGGCGGCGACATCGACACGCAGACGTCGAACGGCCCGGTGACGATCCGGACGGCTGCTCCGCGGAACATCAAGGCACGCACGACCAACGGCAGCCTCACGGTCACCGCGCCGCCCGCCAAGTACCGGATCTCGGCGAGCAACTCCAACGGCGACAAGAAGGTGGCCTTCAAGGACGACCCGTCAGGCAACTACCGCTTGGATCTGTCGACGACGAACGGTGACTTGACCGTGAAGCCGGCAAAGTAGCGGCCCCTTCGAAGCGGCGACTGATCACGGTCCTTCGACCGTCCGGGCGCCGGTCCCGTACCGTCCATGCGTGCGGGACCGTGCGGGACCGTCGACGGTCTCGGCGGCCCCGCCCTGCGGACGCACTGCGAGCGTGCTGGTCGCAGCCATCGATGAGCGGCTGTGACCAGGGCCTTCAGGGCTCGTAGGGGCCGCCCCGGAAGTACATGCTTCCATGTGGTCGGGGTCGGTCACCGCGCCCGTACGCGGCATCGGAGCGGTCGGCAGGCGCCGTCCGTTCGGCCAGTGCCCGCAGCGTCTCCAGGCCGGCCAGCACCTCCGAGCGGTTGTCCGACCTCTTCATCCACGCCGGCAGCCGAGCGAACATCGCCATCGTCGGCCGCTCCCCGCCGCGCTCTCGCAATCGCGCACCGACGTAGGCGGACAACTCGTCGACATGCTCCTCGTTGTAAGCCCACAGGATCTGGCCGGCGCAACGGACCTGTAGCCACAAGGGCCGCTGGAAGAACGGATCCTCACTCCCACCCAGTACCGCGCCGACCAGCCCAGCCCCTCGCACCTCGGGCTTCCAGTCGGCGACGGCACCACACCCGCCACAAGCCAGGCGACGCGGCTGGAACAAGAGCTCGCTGAAGAATCTGAGGTCGGGAAGGCCCGGGCGGGGAATCACCAGAGCGCAGCCGCCACATCGCGGACAGACCACCAACATCCGGCCGGCGAACCGGGCCAGCGAACCCCCTGGGTCAAAGTGGCGGGCGGGATCGGTGCGCGGCTCGGAATCCATGGCGGACACCCTCGCAGATTCGTGACACGACCGGCGAGCGGGGGCAAATCCTGCCGGGAGGGGAACCGGCCGAAGCCCGCCGAGCCGGGGCACCACCGAACCCCGGTGTGACGGTTCTCGACTGCTCCCCCGCCGGGTGCCGCGCCTACCGGGTGGCGCCACCGGCCCCGAACCGTACCCGTACCCGTACAGGAACGCGTGCAGGAACGCGTCGACGCCCGAGGGGCGCCGGCCCGGCGCGGCACAACCGCCCCGCTCCGCTGCCGCGTTGATTGCCTGATGCACGGCTCTTGTCAAAGCCACGTCACGGCTCCTACGGTGTGGCCGCGAAGGAAAATGCTCGACTCTGTTTCATTACGTTGAATTGTCTACGCAACTGCCGTCACCAGCCCGGCGATCGGCACAATTGCGCACGCTTCAAAGGCCGACCCGGTCGGTCCTGTTCAGTTCGGTTCTCCGACACTGCGAGCAGAGGAACCTCTATGCCAAGATCCGTCCGCAGGCTGATCGCCTGTGCGACCGCCGGCGCGCTGTGGGCCGGCGGCCTCGGTGCCATCGCCGTGACCGCCGAAGTGGCCGTCGCCGCGGCGCCCGCCTCCGCACTCGACAACGGCCTGGCGCTGACCCCGCCGATGGGCTTCAACGACTGGAACTCCTTCGGCTGCAACGTCAGCGAGCAGCTCATCGAGCAGACCGCCGACTACCTGGTCAGCTCGGGGCTGAAGGCCGACGGGTACACGTACGTCAACATCGACGACTGCTGGCAGACGCACACCCGCGACGCCGACGGACGGCTCGTCCCGGACCCGGCGAAGTTCCCCGACGGGATCAAGGGCACCGCCGACTACGTGCACTCCAAGGGCCTCAAGCTCGGCATCTACGAGGACGCGGGCACCGCCACCTGCGCCGGGTACCCGGGCAGCCTCGGCCACGAGACCACCGACGCGCAGTCGTTCGCGGACTGGGGCGTGGACTACCTCAAGTACGACAACTGCAACAACCAGAGCGACGGCACCCGCGCCGACTACGTCAAGCGGTACACCGCGATGGGCGACGCGCTCAAGGCGACCGGCCGCCCGATCCTCTACTCGCTGTGCGAGTGGGGCAACCAGAACCCGTGGGAGTGGGCCGGCGACATCGGCAACTCCTGGCGCACCACGGGCGACATCAACGACTCCTGGTCGAGCATGCTGAACATCGCCAAGGCCAACATGCCGCTGGCCGCGGACTCCGGCCCGGGTCGCTGGAACGACCCGGACATGCTGGAGGTGGGCAACGGCGGGATGACCGACACGGAGTACCGCAGTCACTTCTCGCTGTGGTCGATCATGGACTCGCCGCTGCTCATCGGCAGCGACCTGCGCAAGGCCACCCCGGCGACGCTCGCCATCCTCGGCAACAAGGACGTCATCGCGCTCAACCAGGACCCGCTGGGGTCGGCGGCCACCGTGGTCTCCTCCAGCGGCGGCGCGTACGTCATGAGCAAGAAGCTGGCGAACGGCGACCGGGCCGTCGCGCTGTTCAACTCCGCCGACACCGCCCAGCACATCTCCACCACCGCCAAGGCCGCCGGCCAGCCGCAGCGCGCCAGTTACGCCGTGCGCGACCTGTGGAGCCACACCGACTACGACAGCGCAGGCACCCTGTCCGCGACCGTGCCCGCACACGGCACCGTGCTGCTGCGGGTGAGCGGCAGCGCCACGGCCGGCGCGGCCGCCCTGCTCGACCCGGCGCTGTTCGACACCGGCATCTCCGACGCGCCCGACCACATCGAGCCCGGCCAGAGCGCGACCGTCGACACCTACGCCACCAACCTCGGCGCCCTTCCCACCACCGGGGTCCAGGTCACGCTCAACGCCCCCGCCGGCTGGACGGTGAAGGCCGCCGGCGCCACCCGCGGCCTCCTGCTGCCCAAGGGCCGCACGTTCACCACGCCGTGGAAGGTCACGGTCCCCGCCGGGACCAAGCCGGGCGCCTACACCCTGTCCGGCACGGTCGGTTACGACCCGCCGCTCGGCCGCAAGCAGGTGAGCGTGCCGCTGGCGGGCAACATCAGCATCGAGGTGCCGCCGCCGTCCGGCACCAGCTACCTCAGTGACCTCGACTGGGTCACCACCACCAACGGGTGGGGACCGGTCGAGCGGGACGAGAGCAACGGTGAGACCGCGGCCGGCGACGGCAACCCGATCACCATCGGCGGCACCGTCTTCGCCAAGGGCCTGGGGGTCCACGCGCCGAGCACCGTCACCTACTACCTCGGCGGCGGCTGCTCCAAGGTCACCGCGACCGTGGGTGTGGACGACGAGAAGGACGGCAAGGGCAGCGTCGAGTTCGAGGTGACCGCCGACGGCAAGCAGGTCGCCGACAGCGGAGTGCTGAAGAACTCCGACGGACCCACGCCGCTGAGCGCCGATGTCGCCGGCGCGCAGCAGGTCCAGCTGATCGTCACCGACGGCGGCGACGGCAACGACAGCGACCACGCGGACTGGGCGGACGCCCAGGTCACCTGCTCCTGACACACCGTCAAAAACCCTTGCGGCGACGACGCGTGAACGCGTCGCCGCCGCAAGGCGTACCGCACCCGCGCGACTACGAGACGAAGCCGCGGGTGACGTGCGTGCCGGAGCCGACGTCGACGGCCTGGTAGCCGGACTCGCCGACGCAGTCGCTGTACTCGTAGTCGGCCCTGGACGTGCCGCCCAGACCGCCCGCGTCGGTGGTGGTGGGACCGCCGAAGACGGCGTCGGTCCTGGGCATCTGCGCACAGCTGGGAATGCCGGCGTAGTACTCGACGAACCCGCCCTGCGAGCCCTGCAGATTCCCGCTGCCGGCCGGCAGGGTGTACGTGCCGATGTGGGTGGACGCACCGGTGACCGTGTCCGTGGCGGTCCCGGTCCAGGTGTCGGAGCCGGACTTGACCACCGTGAGCGCGTACTCGTGGCCGTACACCCCGTCGAACTCGACGGCGCAGCTGACGCCCGCGCCGCCGTCGGCCCCGTCGCTGCAGTTCGGGTCCGAGGTGGTGCTGCCGGCGTTGAAGCTGGAGAAGACGCCGTGCAGCCGCTCGTGGCCGCCGCTGTTCGCGCGCGGTTGCAGCCCGGTGTAGCCGACGTCGGGCGCGTTGGTGAAGCCGAACTGCTGCGCGAAGTACGTGCCGGACTGGTGGGCCGTCGCGGGGTTGACCGTGAACGGGAAGGTGATGTTGGTCAGCCCGGACGCGGGGGCGCCCGGGATCGACCAGCTCACCGCGACGTTTCCGCCGCCGACCGAGGCCGACGCCGCCTGCGGCACCGCCATCACCATCGCCGCCGCGGCGCCCGCGACGGCGCACCTGCGAAGAGTCATTGCTGCTAATGCCATGTCTGTTCCCCTTTTCGGTGTGGGGGGTTGGGGGTCAGGGTGCTTTTGCTACCGGCCGGTGGAGCCGGTGCGGCCGCCGGGCCGGCCCTGGTGCGCCGGACCGACCGCGGTCAGCGTCAGGGTCTGCTCGGCGGCGGTCCGATGCCCGCCGACGGCGCTGCCGGTGTGGTCGGTCCAGCTGCGGACCGGGGCGGTCTCGGTGCCTCGCCGGGGGTCGGCGGACAGTCCGAGCACCAGCCCGCTGTACCGGTTGACCAGCCGGAAGGTGCCGGTCTTCGCGCCGTGGGCGGAGGTGCCGGGGATGACGAACCACTGCTGCCCGACGGTGGGGCCGCCGGCGCCGAGCGGGGTGACGGTCGGCTTGGTCCCCCAGGCCCGGGTGGCCGTGGAGGTGGTGGAGACGCCCAGGGCCTGGCCGCTGGCGGCGTTGGTGATCCGGTAGGAGCCGTCGCCGTTCGCGGTGAACTTCCATGCCTGCGCGGCCGATCGGGCCGCGGCGGGCAGCGAGGTGGCCTGCTGGCGGCCGCGGGTCTGGGTGAGCACCCGTCCGGCGCCGCTCGCGATCGTGTAGGCCCGGTTCGAGGCGACCGGGGCCGCGGCGGGCGCGGACGAGTCGATCGTGATGTTGGCGTACTGCCCGTCGGAGCCGTCCGCGCAGGCGATCGAGCAGTACGCGCGGAAGGTCTTGCCGACGATGGTGGAGCTGGTCTTGTTCGCGCCGTCCAGCAGCCAGCGATACCACGACGCGGTGGTGTAGCCGCCGGTGTCGCCGAGCAGGGTCCACTTCTGCGTGGCGAGGTCGGTGGTGGCGTAGAACTGCTGGGGCGCGTTCCCGCTCTGGTCGACGGCCTGCGGTTCGCCGATGTAGAGGCCGAGGTAGGCGTCGTAGGAGACGTCCATCACGAACAGCGGCGAGGTGGGCGGGGCGGTGCCGGCCGTGACCTGCTGACCGACGGTTCCGGGGGTCGCCGGGTTGTACTCGGCCGACGGGGGCGTGTAGCCGGTGCCGCCGGGCGAGGTGACCGGCACGATGTTGCTCTCCTTGCCGCCCGTGCCGGGCTGGGACCAGGAGCCGTCGTACCACTTCTGCCAGGAGTCGGGCGCCATCTTCGCCGAGATCGGGGCGCGGGCCACGTGCTCGTAGAACGCCTTCCAGCTGCCGTTCTTGTCCACCGCGCGCGAGCCGTAGTAGACGTAGAAGTACCCCGAGGCGGTGTCGACGAACAGCCGCTGGTCACCGTCGCCGTAGTAGTAACTCTGCCCCGGGAAGGCCGTGTTGTCACCGCGCGTGGTGCTGTACGGCGAGGTCAGCGCGTGGCCCTTGATGGTCCACGTCTTTCCCTGGTCGGTCGACTGCGCGTAGTCGATCGCGTCGTAGTGGATGCCGTCGCCGAACGGCTGCGGGGTGAACTCGTTGTGCACCAGGCCGTACCAGTTGCCGGTGTCCGGGTCCACCCAAGTGCCCACCAGGTCACAGAAGTTCCGCTGGGTGTAGCCGGAGCCGGCCGGTGCGTTGGTGGCGGTCCTCCCGGTCGGGCTGTTGTTGCACCGCCAGGTCGTGTCGTTGTTCCGGTCCTGCGGGTTGGCCGGGTTCACCGCGTCGCTGATCGCGCTGGAACGGGTCGCGGTCTCCAGGTCGGTGCCGGTGAAGAAGTCCCAGTACCGCGGCCCGGTCGGGCCGTACTCGCCGTCGGACTGCTGGAAGTAGTACGTACCGTCCTTGTCGATGTACGAGCTGGCGGGGGTGTCGGTGGGGTAGGCAAAGGGGCCCGTCGTCCCCACGGAGACGGTGTAGCCGGTGGCGGCCGCGGGAGCCGCCGACGCCGTCGAAGCGGCTGACGCGCCGACCATGGCCATGGCCGCGGCCACCAGCGCCGCGGCCAGTCTTTTTCGGGGGTGTGGCATGCCAGTCCTTCGTCTTGGGGGTGGGCCGTCGCGTAGACCGTCGGGCGGGCCGGGGCCGGCCG